>JACQGZ010000084.1 GCA_016199305.1 Armatimonadota bacterium
GCCGCCACCGTCCCCGACGAGCGGCTGCGGGCCGTCTTCCTCCAATCTGCCAGGGTGCAGCGGCTGGCCACCCTGGCGGCGACGTAACGCCGCCTCTTTCACGCGGGATGACGCCCCGGGCCGTCACGCAGGGAAGGACGCGCCACTGGGTGAATCAGCCATTTGTCCCGGCAGCAGGATCCCGGTGCTGTTCTTGGGACGAGGTGAAGCGCGTGTCGCCCTGGCGCACCCGGCCGAACAAGATCACCTTGCTCCAGCGTATCCCCATCTTCGAAGGGCTCTCTCAGCGGCAATTAGGGCAGATCGCCCGCCTGGCCGACGAGGTGGAGGTGTCCGCCGGCAAGCGGCTCGCCACCGCCGGAGCGGTAGGGCGCGAGATGTTCATCATCGTCAACGGCGAGGCCAGCGTCCGCACCCGCAGACGCACGGTCCGGCTGGGGGCCGGCGATTTCGTCGGAGAGATGAGTCTGATCGACGGGGGCCTGCGGTCGGCCGATGTCGAGGCGGCCACCCCGATGCGCCTGCTCGTCGTCAGCTCCCGCGATTTTTGGAGCCTGCTGGAGGCCGCGCCCACGCTCAGCCGAAAGATCATGCAGACCCTCTCGCGCCGCCTGCGTGACGCCGAGGGCGGCGTCTCCGCCTAACTCGATCACACCGAGGAGACCATGATCGACCGTGAATCGTTGGCCCTCGCGGCCGACCTGGCCGCGGCGTACCTGGAGAGCCTTCCCTCGCGCCCGGTTGGCGCCCGGGGGACGCTCGATTCGCTGCGGGCCGCTCTGGGCGGCCCGCTGGCCGAGGAAGGGGTCGATCCCACGCGCGTCCTCAAGGACCTCGCAGCGGGCGTCGAGACGGGGCTCGTCGCCACGGCCGGCCCCCGGTACTTCGGCTTCGTCATCGGGGGCAGCCTGCCGGTGTCACTCGCGGCGGACTGGCTGACCTCAGCGTGGGATCAGAATGCCGGGTTGTACGTGACCTCACCGGCCGCCGCGGTGGTGGAAGAGGTGGCCGCCGCCTGGATCCTCGACCTCCTGGGGCTGCCCGCCACCGCCAGCGTGGGCTTCGTGACCGGCGGCCAGATGGCGAACTTCACGGCGCTGGCCGCCGCACGCCACGAGGTCCTGCGCCGCGCCGGATGGGACGTCGAAGCGGAGGGCCTCCCCGGCGCCCCGCCGCTGCACGTGGTCGTCAGCGAGGAGGCGCACGTGACGATCTTCGCCTCGCTGGCCATGCTGGGGCTGGGCAGCCGGAGGGTGAAGCGTGTCCCCGCCGACGAGCAGGGGCGGATGCGCCCGCCCGACCTGGCCGCGATCTTAGAGGGCTGCGACGGTCCGACGATCGTCTGCGCGCAGGCGGGCAACGTGAACTCCGGCGCGTTTGATCCCCTCGCCGAGATCGCCGCCCTCAGCCGCGCGCACGGGGCCTGGCTGCACGTCGACGGCGCCTTCGGGCTGTGGGCCGCCGCCAGTCCGGCGCTGCGCCCTCACCTCGAAGGGGCGGCGCTGGCCGACTCGTGGGGTATGGACGCGCACAAGTGGCTGAACATCCCCTACGACAGCGGGATCGCCATCGTCGCGCATCCGTCTGCCCACCGCGCCGCCATGCGGGCCACGGCGGCCTATCTCATCCCCGCCGCCGGGGCGGAGCGCGACCCCCTCGACTGGGTCCCGGAGTTCTCGCGGCGCGCGCGGGGCTTCCCGGTCTACGCGGCCCTGCGCGCCCTGGGCCGCCGCGGCGTGGCCGACCTCATCGACCGCTGCTGCCGTCTGGCCCGGCGGATGGCCGAGCGGCTGGAGGCACACGAGGGCGTCCGCATCCTCAACGAGATCGTGCTCAACCAGGTGCTGGTGCGCTTCGATCCGGGGAACGGCAGCACGACCGGCGATGCCACCCGCGCCGTCATCGGCCGGGTGCAGCGCGACGGCACCTGCTGGCTGTCCGGAACGACCTGGCGGGGAGAGGCGGCGATGCGGATCTCGATCGTCAACTGGGCCACAACCGGGGAGGACATCGACCGCTCGGCCGAGGCCATCCTGCGCGCGGCACGGGAAGGCGCGGGTTAGTCCTTCTGGCTGAGTGCGGCCAGTACCCGGGCCGGCGTGAAGGGTAGCTCGGTGAGGTAGGCGCCCGTGGCGTCGGCGACCGCATTGGCCACCGCCGCCGCCCCGGCGATCACCGGAGGTTCTCCCACCCCCTTGGCGCCGAAGGGGCCCTCTGTGGACGGCACTTCCACCAGCACCGGCTCAATCGCAGCCACCGTCGTCGCCCGGGGAATCGCATAGTCGGCGAAGGTGCCCGAGAGCAGCGCCCCCGCCTCGTCATAGACGAGCCCTTCCAGCATCGCCCACCCGGTCGCCTGCGCCGCGCCCCCGAAAATCTGGCCCTCGACCGCGGCGGGGTTGATGGCGAACCCCACGTCCTGGATGACGGCCTGCTGGGCGATGCGGAGCGCGCCGGTCTCGCGATCCAGCGCCACCTTCACGACGTGTCCGGCGAATCCGGGAGACTGCTTGGGGGCGGCCACCGAGCCGCGGCCGAAGACCGGGGGATACTTGGCCCCGAAGCGCATCGACTTCTTCGCAACGGCGTCCAGGTCCATCCCCCGGGCCGGGACGCCGCGCACCCGCACCTGCCCCTCCGCGATCTCCAGGTCGTCCTCCCGCGCCTCCAGTTCCTTCGCGGCGATGGCCAGGATCTGGCGGCGGGCGTCCTCGGCGGCCAGGCGCACCGCCGCGCCCACGGTGTAGAGGGTCTTGCTGCCGGCGGACATCCCCGCATAGGGCGCCTGATCGCTGTCGCCCCCGACCACCCTGATCCGGTCGGGGGGGACCCCCAGCACCTCGGCGGCGATCTGCGTCA
>JACQGZ010000086.1 GCA_016199305.1 Armatimonadota bacterium
CATCGCGCACGTCGCCGAAGGCGTTGACCGCGGCCAGGGCGGCCACGACCGCGCCGCCGCCGAGATCGAGCGCGGCCGTGCCGACGCCGCCGCGCATCGCCCCCGCGCCCACCAGATGTCCCACCGTCGCCCCCGTCCCGGCGCCGACGGCGCCCTCGGGCACCGGCCCGTCTGTGGCCGCCCGGGCGGCCCGGTAGCCCATCTCCGCCGTCGGCCGGACATCGGCGCGGCCGACCCCCAGATCGAAGAGGGCGGCGGCCGGGACGATGGGCACGCGGGCCACGCCCGCCTCGAAGCCGATCCCCTGCTCCTCCAAATACCGCATCACCCCGTCGGCGGCGGCCAGGCCGAAGGCGCTGCCGCCGGTGAGGAGGACGGCGTGCACTCGCTCCACCAGCATCCCGGGCCGCAGCAGGTCGGTCTCCCGGGTGGCCGGCGCGCCTCCGCCCACATCCACTCCCGCGACCGCCCCGGCCGGGCAGAGCACGACCGTGCACCCCGTCCGAGCCTCCGCATCGGTGGCGTGCCCGACGCGAATACCCGGCACGGCGGTGAGCCCCCGGTGCGGGACGCGGGAGGGCGTCATGCGCGCCCTCCTCCCGCCAGCACGGTGACGTCGCCGCCGATCACGCGCGATCGTCCGCCGTCGGACCGCTCGATCAGCAGGGCGCCGTCGTTGTCGATGTCGATCGCGGTTCCCTCGAGCACCTCCGCGCCATTGCGGATCCGCACCGGCCGGCCCAGGGTGACGCTGAGATCCCTCCAGCGCGCCAGGACCTCTCCGAGGTGCCCGGCACGGAAGGCGCCGTAGACGTCGTCGATGCCCGCCAGCACCGCGGCCAGCACGGCGTCCAGATCCACCTCCCGTCCCAGCGCCGCCGCCAGAGAGGTGGCTGTGCCGGACGTCTCGGCCGGCAGCGCCGCCGGGTCGACGTTGGCGTTGACGCCGATCCCCACAATCACCAGGGGAGGCGCCGATTCCACAAGGATGCCTCCGACCTTCCGTCCGTCCAGCATCAGATCGTTCGGCCACTTCAGTCCGACGGCGGCGCCGGTGATCGTCCGCACCGCCTCCGCCACCCCGACGGCCACGGCCAGACCGATCCGCCCATCTGCCGGATCGGGAGGACGCAGCAGGAGCGACAGCCACAATCCTCCCGGCGGCGAGAGCCAGGGGCGTCCCATCCGGCCGCGCCCGCCGCTCTGCTCCCGGGCGACGACGACGGTGCCCTCGCGCGCGCCCCGCGCGGCCAGATCACGCAGCAAATCGTTCGTCGAGGTCGCGCGGTCCACCCGCAGCAGGACGGCACCGATCAGCCGGGATCCGGCGTGGGCTGCCATCAGCCTACGTCCCCAGCCGCCGTTCCACGGCGAGCAGCACCTGCTCGCGAATGGTCCGCGCCGCCCCGGAGAGCCGGTCCGCCTCACCGCGGAGACGCGCGGCCGCCGGCGCATCGCCGATCGACTTCACGTTGATGAACACGTTCAGCCGGGCGCCCTCCACCCCCGCCGCCGCCAGCGCGGCCGCAACGCCCAGATCGGACACGGCATTGGGGTTCGCCGACTCCGCCAGGTCGGCCGCGGCCTGCAGCACGGCGACCGCGAGCGCGCTCACCTGCAGCGGCACCTCGGCGGCATGCGACAGCGCCGTCTGCACTGCCTCCCGCCGGCGGGACTTCTCGTCCTCCGTGCCGCGGGGACGGCGGTAGGCGGCCATCACCGCGTCGAAGGCGCGGGCGTCGGTCGCGATGAGCCCGGCGAGGGTCCGGCGAAGGCCGTCGGCGCGGTCGCGAACACGGGCCGCCGCCTCCCCCGCCTGGCGCTCCGATAGGCGCGCCACCAGCGCCACCAGCGCCGCCCCGGCCGCCGCCGCCAGGGCCGCCGCGCTCCCGCCCCCCGGCGTTGGCGCCGCGGAGGCCAGATCGTCGAGGAAGCCGCCGACGGGGCGTTCGAGCAGGCTCATCGTCCCCTCATCCCTCCACAGAACCGGTGCGATTGGAATAGACCAGGCGTCCCCGCTTGTAGACCTCATCTACCAGATTCACCCCGAAATGCATCCCCAGGGCGCGGTGGTCTGTTGCGTCCAGGATCACCAGGTCGGCCACCTTCCCCGGCTCCAGGCTTCCCACCTCCTCCGCCATCCCGATCGCCCAGGCGGCGTTGATCGTCGCGGCGGCGATCGCCTCGGCGGGGCTGAGGCGCAGCCCGAGGCAGCCCAGCGCCACCGCCATCTGCATGGAATAGGTCGGGCTGCTGCCGGGGTTGAAGTCGGTGGCCAGGGCGACCGGCACGCCCAGGTCGATCATCCGCCGCGCGGGCGCATACGGCAGCCCCAGGAAGAAGGCGGTCCCGGGGAGCAGCACGGCGATCACCCCGGCCTTCGCCATGGCGCGCAGCCCGTCGTCGGCGGCGAAGAGGAGATGGTCCGCCGAAACGGCTCCCACCTCCGCGGCCAGCCGGGCGCCGCCCCGGTCGGAGAGTTCGTCGGCGTGGATCTTGGGGAGTAGGCCATACTCCGCGCCCGCCTCCAGGATCGCCCGGCTCTGGGCACCGCTGAAGGCGGTCTCCTCACAGAAGACATCACAGAACTCGGCCAGATCCTCCTCTGCCACCGCCGGCAGCATCTCCTCGATCACCAGCGCGACATACCCATCCGGATCGGCGGCGAACTCGGCGGGCACGGCGTGCGCCCCCAGAAAGGTGGGGACCACATCCACATGATGGACGGAACTGAGCCGGTGCAGCGCCCGCAGGAGTTTCAACTCCTCCTCAGTGGCCAGGCCGTAGCCGCTCTTGGCTTCCACCGTGGTCGTCCCGTGCGCCAGCATTCGGGTGAGGCGCGCCGCGCCGAGGTCGACCAGGGCGCGCTCACTGAGGGCGCGCGTCTGGGTGACCGTGTGCAGGATCCCCCCGCCGGCGGCGGCGATCTCCAGGTAGGTCGCCCCGCGCAGGCGCATCTCGAATTCATCGGCCCGCGATCCGGCGAAGAGCAGGTGGGTGTGCGGGTCGACGAACCCCGGCAGGACCACGCGGCCCCGGGCGTCCGCAGTCTGAGCCGCTCGCACCGTCCCCAGCAGGTCGGCGGAGAGCCCCACGGCGGCGACCAGCCCGTCGGCGATCGCCACCGCGCCGTCGCGGATCAGGCCGAGTTCCCCGAGGGCCTCCCCGGTCCGCGGCCCCTCGCCGCCCTGCGGACCGCCGGCGAGGGTGAGCAGCTCCCCCGCATGCACGACGAGAAGGTCGGCCTGGATCATTCCATGAGATGGGTTTCCAGGATCTGGGCGCGCTCGAAGGAGCGCAGGCGCAGGGAGGCGCGGGCCACGTCCACCAGCGCATCGAGAGGAACCAGCCCGACAATCTCGCTCTCGGCGATCTCGGCGCCGAGCCGCTGCGCCTCGCGGCGCACCGCCTCAAACGCGGTGGCCATCGAGGTCGTGGCAACGTCGAGCAGGTTCATGGAGATCTGCGCCTGCCCCCCGGCCGAGGCGACGCCCATCGCCTGGATCCCCACCAGCCCGCCGCTGGATTCCCGCACCGCCCGGGCGATCTTCTTGGCCACCCCGACGTCGGCGGTGGTGAGGTTGATGTTGTAGGCGATCAAGGGGCGCCGCGCCCCCACCACCACCGCGCCGGCGGTGGGATGGGGTGTCGCCGCGCCCACGTCCGGGGCCCAGGCGGGGTCGGCCATCTTGGCCCGTAATCCCTCGTATTCCCCCCTGCGGATGTCGGGCAGGCGGACGCGCTCCGGGCGCCGGGCCGCCTGCGCGTAGAAGTAGACCGGGAGGCGCAAGACCTCCCAGATCCGCGCGCCGAGGGCGAGGGCGAGCCCCACCGCCTCCTCCATCGTGACGCCGGCGATGGGCACAAAGGGGACGACGTCCACCGCCCCCAGCCGCGGATGCTCGCCGCGGTGCTCGTTCATGTCGACCAGGGCCACCGCGCGCGCGCAGAGGGCGAAGGCCGCCTCCGCCGCCGCCGCCGGCGGCCCGGCGAAGGTGATGACCGAGCGGTTGTGGCTGGCATCCGACTGCACGTTGAGGAGGCGCACCCCCTCGGTGCGCCGCACGGCGTCCGCGATCGCGTCGACGACCTCGGACCGGCGCCCCTCGCTCACGTTGGGGACGCACTCGACAATCTGCCCGCCCACACCAAACCCCTTTCGCTCCGCGCTCCCGGTTGAGCCTACACCAAGGCCCGAGGTGGCTCAAGCCGGGGGGGCGGCGCACCGGGCCCTTCCCCAGGCAGGACTCCCCTGCAGCCGCGCGAACGTCAATGGGCATCGAAACTCGGCGAGGGGCCACCTCGATAACGGCACGGTCTATGCTTCCGGAACGCCGCGTCCGCCTCAGCAAGTTCCTCTCGTTGATTCTCCGCCACCGCCCGGATCAGGTCGGGCTCGCCCTCGATCTGCTGGGACGCGTCCCCCTGGACGCGCTCGTCGAGGCGTTGCGGGCCAACGGCTGGGAGGATCTCTCGCCCGGCGAGATCGAGGAGGTCGCCCGGCTCGACGGGCGCCGGTTTGATCTGGCCGACGGCATGATCCGGGCCCGCTACGGCCACTCCCTCACCGTAGAGCAGCCCGGGACGCCCGCCCGCCCACCGGAATGGCTGTACGTCGCCGTCGCCGATGCGGAGATCGGCGATGTCGCCGCCGGAGGATTGCGCCCCGGGCAGCGGCAGCACGTCCACCTCTGCCAGACCCCGCAGGAAGCCGCGCGCATACTCGAGCGGCATCAGACTCGCGGGCAGGTGATCACGATCTTTGCCCGACGGACCCATGACCGCGGGGTGCCCTTCTACCAGGCCACCGATCGCCTCTACCTGGTCTCCCAGGTCCCGCCGGAATTCCTGGTGTTGCCCGCGCCGTCCCCGGTGGGCGGCCGTCGCTAGGGTATGCTGCTCCTGGCGCTGGCGATCGCCCCGGGGATCTTCTGGCTGTGGTACTTCCTGGCCAAGGACCGCCTCCG
>JACQGZ010000087.1 GCA_016199305.1 Armatimonadota bacterium
AAGCCGGCCCCGGCGAAGCCCGCCGCGGCGCAATCCGTCCCGGCACAGCCCTCCTCGGACTAGGAGAGGCGCGGCAGGACCTCTTCCCCCATCACGCGCAGCATCTCCAGTTCCTTTTGGTAAGGAAACAGGAAGATCACCCGGCTGACGCCGACCTCCCGGTAGGCGTGGAGGCGGGCGAGTACCTCATCGGGGGTGCCCACCGTGGCGCCGCGCAGGCGTGCCTCTCGCTGTTCGGGGGTGAGGGTCCACCGGCGGGTGGCCGCATCGATTGCCGCATCGACCTCCGCGCGGGTGCGCCCGAGGATCGTATAGGTGCAGTGGGTCTTGCGGATGGCGTCGTACGATCGGCCGATCTCGCCGCAGGCCTCCCGCAGGCGGTCCATCAGGGCGGCGTACTGGTCGGGGGCGAGGAAGAAATCCTGAAAGTTGACCGCGTCCGCGTAGCGGGCGACGACGCGCAGCATTCGCGGGCGCATCGCCCCGACGAGAATGGGCGGATGGGGTCGCTGGACGGGTTTGGGCGCGCAGAGCGCGTCGGCGATGGAGTAGTGCCGCCCGCGGTAGGTGGCGCGCTCGGTCGTCCACATGGCGCGCACGATCTCCAGCGTGTCCACCAGTTGTCCCACCCGCTCGCCCGCAGAAGGAAAGGGGATGCCGTAGGCCTGGTATTCCACCTCTTTCCACCCGGCGCCGACGCCGAACTCCAGGCGCCCTCCGCTGATCACGTCCACCGCCGCGGCCATCTTCGCGAGCAGCGCCGGTGGGCGATAGGACTGGCAGGAGACGAGCGTGCCCAGGCGCAGCCTTGCGGTCGCCTGGGAGAGGGCGGCCAGCAGCGTCCACGCTTCCAGGCAGGCGGTCTCCGGCTCGTCGGGGCGGAGGAAGAAGTGGTCGGAGGTCCACAGGTGGGAGAAGCCCAGCCGCTCCATCTCCTGGGCTATGGCTCGAATCGCCTCAAAGGAGAAGCCGAACTGCGGTTCGATCTGGATGCCGGCGTCCATGGTCGGCGTGCCCATCGGTCGCCCGGCCGCTACAAGAGATCCCGGCCTGGCTTCTTCAACAGCGCCTGCCGGGCCAGCGGCAGCGGCGGAGCGCCGAGGGCCAGCAGTGCGTCGTGGAAGCCACGCAGGGTGAAGCGCTCCCGCTGTTCTGCCTGCACATCCGCCCGCAGCTTGCGCACCATCAGCTTCCCCAGCATGTAGTTGAGGTAGCCCGGATCGAAGGTGCCCCGCACCGCCTCCTTGCGGGCGGGCAGTTCCTCCATGAAGGCATGCTCCATGAACATCCGGGTGGCCTCTTCCAGCGTCATCGCGCCGCGGTGCATCTCGATGGCGACCAGGTACCGCACGTTGCGCACCAGGGCTTCGGCCAGTTGCGCCAGCCGGAACTTGGGCGCAGGATCCACGCCCTGCTCCAGCATCAGTTCCTCCGTGTAGTGGGCCCACCCCTCGACAAAGGAGTAGGAGGTGAAGATCCGGGCGGCCTGCGAGGGCGCGCGCTTGACGTGCAGGAAGTGGACGTAATGGCCGGGGTAGGCTTCGTGGATGCTGACGTCCTTTAGCGTGTAGTGGTCGAACTTGGTCAGCCACTCCTCCTGCTGCTGGGGGGGCCAACCCGGATCGGGCGGGGTGACGTAGTAGAACGATTCGGTGGCCACCTCCTCGAAGGGCCCGGCGGTGTCCATCATCGCGAAGGCCCAGCGGGAGAATGGTGGTGTCTCCTCGACGATCGGGCGTACCTCGCTGGGGATGGTGACCAGGTCGCGCTCCACCAGGAAGTCCCGCAGGCCATCCAGCAGCCGGCGCGTCTCCTCCAGGAGCGTCGCCGCGGAGGGGTGTTCCATCCCCATCTCGCGCATGATCTCCGCGGGCGCCCGGTGGCGGTCGATCTGCGCCACGGTGGCCGCCAGCGCCTCGCGGTTATGGCGCAGTTCCTCTTCGCCGATCTTCACCAAACGATCCAGCGGCAGGTCGACCAGTTCCCCGGTGGCCAGCATCTGGCTGAAGAGGCGCTCGCCGATGGCAAAGTCGTCGGTGGCCCGGGGCGTGACGTCGTCCGTCAGCCAGCCGACGAAGTCCCGCACCGCGTCGCCGGCGCGGCCGTTGGCGCGGAGGAAGGCGTCAAACAGCGGCCGGTCCTGCAGGCCGTTCAGCGCGGCGGGAAGCGACCCTTCGTAGAAGGTGAGGTAGCCGCGGTAGACGTCCAGGGCGGTCTCGATGAAGGGGCGGGGAATCGGCCGCCCGCCGAGATGCTCTCGCGCCTGCGCCAGCACCCCGGGGACGCCGTCGAGATGCTCGGTGAGGGCCCGCACGCGCTCGGACAGCGGGGCGTAGTTGCGCTTGATGTACTGCGTGACGTCGAGCACGGGACTGTAAGCCAGCGGGTTGCGCTGGTAGTCCCGCAGGCCGGTCCACTCGAACTGCTCGTGGCGCAGGGAGCGCTCGATCAGCGCGAGGTCGAGGCGCTCCTGGGCGGAGAGGGGAGCGCTGTCGATCGCCTGCGCACGGCGTTCAAATTCCGCCAGCGCCCGCACGCGGGCATCGATGGCCTCTCTGGAGTAGTCCCCGATCTGCCCGTCGTATTGGTGCAGCCCCGACGCGGCGCCGTAACTCGGATAGGTCGAGAGAAAGGCATCGATGTACTCCTGGAGGAACCGTTGAATGTCCGTGGGCATGCAGAGACCTCCGGTGCCTGGGGCGTCCCCACCACTTTCCGCGGCCCGAATCCTATCTCCTGTGTGCGGGTCCGGGGAGGGTTTGACCCACTGTGAAGGCGCATGCTAGCGTGGAGTTCGCGGGGCGTAGCGCAGCCTGGAAGCGCGTCTGGTTTGGGACCAGAAGGTCGGCGGTTCGAATCCGCCCGCCCCGACCAGGCAGCGTGCAAGGAAGGGAGGGACAGCCTTCGGTGTCCCTCCCTTCGTACTTAT
>JACQGZ010000089.1 GCA_016199305.1 Armatimonadota bacterium
CGCACAGCCGCGGCCGGCCCGATCCACGAGCGGTCGAGGTGGTCCACAGGGCGCACCAGGCGCATGGCGACCGGCTCATCGTCGTCGCGGCCGGCACCCCCTACGACCTGGCCACCTTTCCACAGGTTTCCACCTACCTGGCCACCTACGGGCGTGAGCCAGCGATGCTGGAGGCCGCGGCACGGATGCTCGCCGGGGAGATCCCGCCGCGCGGGCGGCTGCCTGTGTCCATCCCCGCCTGCCACCCGGCCGGGTGGGGAGTCGTGTGGTAGACTGCCCACATGTTTAAGGAAGCACTGCGGCGCTACCTCGAGGAGGCGGCCCGGCGCGCGGTGGCGCGGGGCGCGCTGCCCGACGTGCCGCTGCCGCCGGTGGAGGTGGAGGTGCCGCGGGGACGCCGCCACGCCGACTACGCCTCCAGCCTCCCCCTGGCCCTGGCGAAGCCGGCCGGCCGCCCGCCGCGGGAGGTCGCCCAGGCCCTCGTCGATGCCCTGGAGATCCCCCCGGCCCACGTCAGCCGCGCCGAGGTCGCCGGGGCCGGCTTCGTCAACTTCTTCCTCGCGCCGGCCTGGCTGCAGGAGTTGCTGCGTCGCATCCACGCCGCGGGCGACCGCTACGGCAACCGGGACCTGGGACGCGGCCAACGCGTGAACGTCGAGTTCGTGAGCGCGAACCCTGTCGGACCGCTCCACATCGGGAGCGGCCGCAACGGGCTGATCGGCGACGTTCTGAGCAACCTGCTTGCCGCCCTCGGCTATCAGGTCACCCGAGAGTACTACATCAACGACGCCGGCACGCAGGTACACAATCTGGCGCTCACGGTGGAGCACCACTACTTCGCGTCCTTCGGGCGCGAGCGCCCCTTTCCAGCTGACGGCTACCGCGGCGAGTACGCCCGCGACCTGGCCCGCAAGGTTGCAGAGCGTGACGCCGAGACGTGGCTGGACCGTCCGGAGGCGGAACGGCTGGCGGCGTTTCGCGACGCCGCCCTCGAGCAGATCCTGGCCGAGACCCGCCAGACTCTCGAGGAGTTCGGCATCCGCTACGACCTCTGGTTCAGCGAGCGCACGCTCTATGATCAGGGCGCGGTGGACCGCACGCTCGCCGCGTTGCGCGAGAAGGGATTGCTCTACGATCACGATGGCGCCGTGTGGTTTCGCTCGACCGCGTTCGGCGACGACAAGGACCGGGTGATCATCCGCAGCAGCGGCTGGCCGATGTACTACGCCGCGGACATTCCGTACCACCTGAACAAGCTGGAGCGAGGGTTCGACCACCTCATCGATGTGTGGGGAGTAGACCACATCGGAGACATCGCGCGTGTCAAAGGCGGACTCGCCGCGCTGGGTGTCGATGTGGACCGGCTGGAGATCTTGCTCTACCAACACGTGCGCCTGCGCAACGAGGGGGAGCTGCTGCGGATGTCCCGGCGGCGCGGCGAGTACGTCAGCCTGGCGGACCTGCTCGCTGCGGTCGGCCGGGACGCCGCTCGCTACTTCTTCTGCATGTACACGCCCTCGGTGCCGATGGACTTCGACTGGGAACTGGCCCGCAAGCAATCGCAGGACAACCCCGTCTATTACGTGCAGTACGCTCACGCGCGGATCAGCAGCATCTTCCGCGAAGCCGCCGAGCACCCCGCCGGCCGCGCCCTCGCCGGCTCGGGGCTGCTGGCGACCGACGGCGAGGGGGGAGTCGCGCCCGGGGCGGTGCAAGGGGCAGACCTGTCACCCCTGACCCACGAGGCGGAGATTGCCCTGATCCATACCCTGGCCGACCTGCCGGACGTGATCGAACTGGCGGGCCTGCGCCGCGAGCCGCAGCGCCTCTGCGCCTACGCGCGAGAGGTGGCCGAGGCCTTTCACGGGTTCTACACCCAGTGCCGCGTCCTCAGCGACGACGCCGGCCTGAGCGGCGCGCGCCTGATCCTCACCGCTGCGGCGCGCATCGTCTTGCGGCGGACGCTGGGGCTGATCGGGGTGTCGGCCCCCGACCGGATGTGACGGCGATGAAACGCCTTGGGGAGATCGCGCTGTTCACGCCGGACGTGGATCGGCTGGTCCGCTTCTACTCCCGGGTCCTCGGCATGGAACCGTCTGCCTGGCAGCCCGGAGAGACGGCCACATTTCTGCTCGGCGACGTGAAGCTCTTCCTCCATCGCCAGGGCGCCCCGTCGCCCGACGGTCCTCCGGACATGGACCACATCGCCTTCTTCGTCGAGGATGTGGATGCCGAATGCGAGGCGTTGCAGCAGCAGGGGCTGGCCGCGGCGATCGGTCCCCGCGACTTCTCCTGGGGTCGCTCCGCCTACCTGAGAGATCCCGATGGGCGACAGGTCGAACTGCACCGACCACCCGCGCCGCCGCGCCGCTGACGCTTGCCTTCGGGCGCTCATGGGGTATAGTAGGGAGGAAGGCGTCTGCTGGAAGGCGAATCGGGCAACCACACGTCGGAACGGCCGTTCCGATCCCACATTCGGACAGCACCTGCAGAACCCCTGAGGAACCGGCGGCCGTTCGCGCAACCTCGAGGTTCTGTTCAAATCGTCTGACGCAACCCCACATGGGTGTCGCTCAAAGGAGACAGGTTATGCGCACAGTCATCACCCTGTTGCTCGTGCTGACGCTGATTGCGCCGGCGTGGGCCGAGATCTTCTCCGACATCTCCGGCCACCCCGCCCAGCGGGCGATCGAGCGTCTCGCCGCCAAACGCATCGTGGCCGGCGTTAGCCCCGGACGGTTCCAGCCGGGGGATACAGTCAACCGGTTGCAGTTGGTGCAATTTCTGGTGCGTGTGTTGGGCATCTCCGGGCAGGGAGTCAAACCGCCGGCCTTCAGGGATCTTAACCAGATCCCCGAAGACGCGCGGCCCGCGGTGGCGGCGTCCGTGGGCATCGGCACGGTCTCCGCGACCAGCGCCGAAGTGAAGAAGGGCAATATCACCTACACCCTCACCACGGACAAGGCGGCCTACGGGCCGGACGAGCAAATCCTCCTCACGTTCATCATCGCCAACACCGGCAAAGAGGAGGTCAAGTTTGAGCACAGCGATTCCCAGTGGCACGACTTCATCATCAGGGCGGCTGATGGGACGGAGATGGCCCGCTGGTCGCTGGGGCGCGCTTTCCTGCCGGAGGACCGTCCCGTCACCCTGGCGGCGGGGAAGGCGTTCAACTTCAACACCCGGTGGAGGCAGCTCGACCAGAACGACCGCCCCGTCCCGGCCGGGCGCTATGAGATTATCGCCGTGCACACCACCAAGACGAACCCCACCTCCGTCTCGATCTTCTTTCAGAAGGGGCTGGTGGTCGGCTACCCGGACAACACCTTCCGCCCCAACCAGGCAGTGAGCCGCGCCGAACTGGCGGCCATGGTGGTGCGCGCTGGCGGCCTCGACACGGAGGCCTTCGCCCGGGCCAAGGCCGCGCTCCCGGTCTCGGACAACGCGGAGGTCCTGGACTGGGCGCGCGGCAGCGTAGCGGTGGCCATCGAGCGCAAGATGATCCCATTGATCGATGGGGCCTTCAAGCCGACGCAGGGGGCCAGCCGCGCAGACGCCGCCACCGCGTTGGACATCATCATGGGACTGCTGAAGAAGTACGACTTCACGAAGGGCACCCTGCGGGCCGTCGGGCAGGGACGACCGGCGACGATCACCTTCGAGGACGAGAAGAACGCCGCGCGCACGTTCCGCGTCGCGCCGGCGCACGCCGTCTACCGCAACGACCGGCTGGCCACGCTGGCCGATCTCAAGCCGGGAGACAAGATCCAGATGCTGAAGGAGAGCGATGTGGGGGACGTCGCCTACATCGAGGCCACGGGCCCGTAGGTGGGGGCGCGGAGCGCGATCGGAGGAGCGCCGATGAAGTTCTTTCTGGACACCGCCAACCTGGATGAACTCCGCCAGGCCCTCGCCTGGGGGCTGTGCGACGGGGCGACGACCAATCCCTCGCTGGTGGCGAAGGAGGGCCGGGAGCACCACGCCCACATCCTGGAGATCGCCAAGATCGTCAAGGGACCGATCAGCGTCGAGACGACCAGCAACGATGCCGACGAGATGGTGCGGCAGGGGGAGGAGTTCGCCACCTGGGCCCCCAACGTCGTCGTAAAGGTGCCGATGACTACAGAGGGGCTGGCCGCCTGCCGGCGGCTCCGGGCGAAGGACATCCCGGTGAATGTCACGCTCGCCTTCTCCGCCAACCAGGCGCTCCTGGCCTGCAAGGCCGGCGCGACCTACGTCAGTCCCTTCGTCGGCCGGCTGGACGACATCGGCCACGACGGCATGCAGGTCGTGCGCGATGCGGTCCAGATCGTGCGCACCTACGGCTTCGAGACGCAGGTGCTGGCCAGCAGCCTGCGCCACCCGCTGCACGTCCTGGAGGCCGCCCGGGCGGGCGCGCCGGTCTCCACCATGCCATTCAAAGTGCTGGAACAGCTCTTCAAACATGCACTCACCGACGTCGGCCAGGAGAAGTTCCTGGCGGATGCCGCCAAGCTGGCGGCGCAGCTCGAAAAACACAAAGCCAGGGTGTGATCATCGATGCTTGCCATTGCTGATCTCGAATCGAAAAACATCACTGACCTGCAGGATCTGGCGAAAGAACTGAACATCGCCAACCTGCGGCGTTACCGTAAACAGGAATTGATCATGCGCATCCTGCAGGCGCAGACCGAGCGCGAGGGGCTGATGTTCCGCGCCGGCATCCTGGAGATCATGGCCGAAGGCTACGGGTTCCTGCGCACCAGCGGATACCTGCCCGGCTCGGAGGACATCTACGTCTCCCCATCCCAGATCAAACGCTTCGGCCTGCGGGTGGGCGATGAGGTGCTGGGGCAGGTGCGCCCGCCGAAGGACAACGAGAAGTACTTCGCCCTCCTGCGGGTCGAAGTGGTCAACGGCCTGGACCCCGAGCAGGCCCGCTCGCGGCCGAACTTCGACGGCCTCACCCCGGTCTTTCCGTACGAGCGGATCAAACTGGAGTTGGCCGAATCGGACCTGACCGTGCGGGTGATCGACCTCTTTTCGCCCATCGGGAAGGGACAGCGGGGCATGGTTGTGTCCTCGCCCAAGGCCGGGAAGACGACCCTGCTGAAGAAGATCGGGCAGTCCGTTGTGCAAAATCACCCGGAGATCTACCTGATCGTGCTGCTCCTCGACGAGCGCCCGGAGGAGGTCACCGACATGCGTCGGTCGGTGGAGGCGGAGGTGATCGCCAGCACCTTCGACCGGCCGCCGGAGGAACACATCCAGGTGGCCGACCTGGTGCTGGACCGGGCCAAGCGCCTGGTGGAGGGCAAGCGGGACGTCGTCGTCCTGCTGGACAGCCTGACCCGCTTCTCCCGGGCCAACAACCTGGTCATCCCGCCGTCGGGCCGCACGCTGTCGGGCGGACTGGACCCCGCGGCGCTGCACCGGCCGAAGCGGTTCTTCGGCGCAGCCCGGAAAATCGAGGAGGGCGGCAGCCTGACGATCATTGCGACCGCGCTGATCGACACCGGCAGCCGCATGGACGACGTCATCTACGAAG
>JACQGZ010000090.1 GCA_016199305.1 Armatimonadota bacterium
CAGGTGTATAGCGCCTCGCGAGGGGTGAAGGCCGCCAGGGTGATCAGGAAGATGGGCAGCAGCACCCAGGCCGCGATGACCAGCGAGGCGCTGTAGAGGCCGAGCCGGCGCAGGGTCACGCGCGGACCTCCGCTTCCTTCACCCGCAGCAACCGCAGGTAGGCCCAGGTGATCACCGCGGAGAGCGCCAGGATCAGCGTGGCGTAGGCGCTGGCCACATTCGGGCTGCGGTAAAGCGTGTACCAGAAGTAGGACTCGCCCGCCAGGACGGGGACGAGCCGCCCCGCCAGGATGATCACGGTCCCGAACAGCTGGAAGGCCAGGATCGTCCGGATGATCAGGGCCGTCTGCAGGCTCGGCCGCAGCAGCGGCAGCAGCACGTGGCGGAGCGTCTGCCAGCGGCCGGCGCCGAAGACCTGCGCGGTCTCCACGTAATCCTTGGGGATCAACTGCAGCCCCGCCACCAGGATGATCATCACGATGGCGGTGGCCCGCCAGACCTCCGTGAGCACGATGGCGCCGACGAGCCACTCCGGGTGCTCGTAGGTGAGGAAGGTGATGGGCTGGGCGGTGAGGCCCGCCGCGCCCAGGAAGGCGTTGAGGTAGCCGCGCTCGGTGAAGATGGAGAGCCAGATCAGCCCGGCGGCCAGGTCGGAGATGGCCAGGGGGATGGCCGCCACGTAGAGCAGCAGCGAGTGCCCGTGGAAGCGGGTGTTGACGAGCATGGCGATCGCCAGCGCCAGGATGACCTGCAGGGGCACCGCGAGGGCCGTGATCAGAAGGCTGTAGCGAATGGCCTGGCGGAAGTAGAGGTCGCCGCTCATGCGCTGGAAGTGTGAGAGGGTGAACGTTCCGGTCTGGGGCTCGGTGAGGCTGAGGCCGATGGCCTGGACCATCGGATAGACGAAGAAGAGGCCCAGGTACGCCATCGTCGGCAGCACCAGGAGGTAGGGGGTCCAATTGAGGGGCGCGCGGCGGCGCGCCCGCGGCGGGGCTATCTCAGCAACGGCCATCGGGAGGACCTCAAAGAACGGCGCGGGGGCCGACCGAGGTGTGATCGGCCCCCGACCATTGCCTCCGCCTCAGTCCGGCCGGCAGGGCCGGATCGGTGGATCCGGCGGCGCGCAGGGCGCGTTCTGCGCCCGGAAGAGTTCCTCCAGTCTGCGAGCCTGCGCCGCCAGCACGTCCTCGATCCTCCGCCCCTCGATGGCGATCGCCCGGAACGCGTCGGAGTAGATGGGGGCGAACTCCCCGGTCCGCGCCCCCAAGCCGATCGGCAGCAGGGCCGTCCGGGCATCGGGCGCGTCCCCCTGGGCGTTGACGGCGTCGGCAATGACCCTCAACCCGCCGGTGGGGACGACGTTGCCTGCCTGGGGTGAGACGGGGAAGAAGCCCACGCCCTGCAGCGTCAGCACCTGTGTGGCAGGTCGGGTGAGATACTCAATCAGCCTTGCCGCAGCGTCGGGATTCGGAGCGGTGCGCGGGATGGCCAGCCCGACCACCACGACCAGGAATGAACGGCCCTTCGGTCCCGCCGGGGACGGGAAGGCGACGAAATCGTTCGGACGCTCCCGGAGCGCAGGTGTCACGCGGGCGACGTGGTCCCACCCCACCCACACTTCGCCGAGCAGCAGCGGCTCATGCATGGACTGATAGGTGAAGGAGGAGGGATGGCTGACGCCCCACAGCCGGCGAAGGTAGCGCCACATTTCGACGGCTTCGGGGGACTTGAAGCCCTTGACCTGAGACCCGGTGAAGGACGGATAGGCGAAGCCATGGAGGAAGCGGTGGTAGAGACCGCCCGGTCCCGCGGGGAACCCCAGGCGCCGCTGGCCGGTGGCCTGCCGGATGTTCTCGCCCCACTCCAGGAGGTCCTCGTAGGTCATTAGATTCGGATTGCGGCCAGCCGGGAAGTATCGCATCGCCTGGCGGTGGGCGACGATGACGTAGGTCGCCTGCATCCAGGGCACGAACGCCTGGATGCCGCCCATTTTCGAGACCTCCACCAGGTCCCGGTAGAAGGTGCGATCCCTCCGCCCTACCAGTTGCTGCTGGGTGGAGGCCATATCCCGGATGACGTTCTGCGCGACGAGCTCCGGGAAGAGCCCATGGAGCGTGCCCGTGACGTCGATCGTGCCCCGGCCGGCCCTCGCCTCGGCGAGCAGCCGGTCGACGTAGGGACCCTCCGCCTCCGTGACGAACCGCACCCCGATGCCGGTCTCCTGCGTGAAGCGTGCCAGGAGCGTGTTGCGGGCCCACGCCGCCTCCTCCACCGGCGTGAACTGATTGGACGTAAAGGTGATCTCCACGGCCGGCGCCGATTGCGTGGGACCGACGGTGACGACCAGCACTAGGCCGAGCAGCACCGCAACGAGCCGCCATCGGATCATGGCACCACCTCCCTGTCGCTTGATGAAACCGGTACTACTTCTTTCCATGAGATGAGGAGCCGCCCCTGCCGCGCCCGCGTAGTATCATGAGCGCGTGGAGGCCATCGAGGCGCTGCGCACCTTCTTCAGCCGGGAGACCGAGGTGGCCGCGGTCTACCTCTACGGCACCTACAGCGGCGATCGGTCCTGGCCGGATACCGACATCGAGATCGCCGTGCTCTTCCCCGAGGGGACGGGGGAAGAGGCGATCGGCGCCTACATGGAACGGCTCTCTGAACAGAGTCCCCTCGGCGGCCATGCCGGCATCCTGATGCCGTTCGCGCTGAACACCCACATCCTGCCGGTGGTCTATGAGATCCTGCGCGGCGGGACCGTCCTGGTGGACAACGACCCGGGGGCGCGCGAGACGTTCGCCCGCGCCGCGGAGGAGCGCATCGCCGAGGCCCGCCCCACGATCGTCGAGGAGGCGCGTGAGGCCATCCTGCAGGCGCGGAACCTGGGCTTCGCCCTGGTGGCCACCAACGGGTTCATGCTGCCCCAGCCCCCGCGCTACCTCGATCCCGTCCGCATCGGCTGGCGGCTGGCCCGGATCCTGGGATCGGCGGTGATGCTCGATCAGACTACGCGGGAGCCCGACCGCACGACGCGCGACGCGGAGCGGATCGGGCAGATGATCGGCCTGTTCAGCAACGCCGCGGGCGCGGCCACCGGGATCGGCAAGGCGATGTTGAGCATCTTCGAGATGGCCCGCCCCGCCCGCCGCTGGGAGATCTTCCTGCCGCTGGCCGACGCGAACCTGATGACGACAGAGCTGGCCCTGCAGCTGGGGGCGGCGGTCGAACTGCGCTGGTCCCTGATCACCGGCAGCGGGCTGGTCTCACCCGAGCGGATCGGCAACGGCATCCGGGGGACGCTCGGGCCCATCATCTCCTTCTCCCGCCTGGCCGCCTGGTACTGCGAACTGCCGGGTGGCCGGACGGACCAGTGGATCCACTGAGGAGGCGCGCGTGGACGAGATCAGCGTCGAGGTCCAGCCCACCCCGAACATCAACGCCCTGAAGTTTGTGGTCAACCGCAAACTGACGGAGGGTCGGAGCCGGACCTTCCGCTCACCCGCCGAGGCGGCGGAGGTCCCTTTCGCGCAGCAACTCCTGCAGATCCCCGGCGTCGTGCAGGTCTTTCTGCTCAACGACTTCATCACGGTGACCCGCGACCCCCAGGCGGATTGGAATGCCATCCTGCCGCAGGCGGAGGAGATCATCAGGACCTCCCTCGCACTGGGCTAGGTGGGGAAGGGAGATCTGTTGGAGGGGCGGACCACCCCCCGCGACCTCGGCCTGCTCGCCGGC
>JACQGZ010000097.1 GCA_016199305.1 Armatimonadota bacterium
CCCTCACCGGCCGGGTGGATCCGTACAAGCGGCGGATGGGACCGTTCGCGCCCGAAGTGTACCGGGCGCCCTACCCGGACCCGTACCGCACTCCGGACCCCGACCCCACCGCCTACGTCATGCGCCGGCTGGAGGAGCTGTTCGTCACACACGTCGATCCCGGCCAGGTGGCGGCGATCATCGTCGAGCCGGTGCTCGGCGAAGGCGGGTTCGTCGTGCCCCCGCCCGACTTTCTCCAGGCGCTGCGCGCCCTCTGCGATCCCCGCGGAATCCTGCTCATCGTCGATGAGGTCCAGACCGGGTTCGGGCGCACCGGGAAGATGTTTGCCACCGAGCACGCCGGCATCGAGCCCGACCTGATGATCGTAGGCAAGTCGCTGGCGGCGGGCCTGCCGCTCTCCGCGGTCATCGGCCGGCGGGAGGTCTTCGCGCCCGTCCCGCCGCAGGCGCTGGGCGGGACCTACGTCGGCAACCCGGTCGCCTGCGCCGCGGCGCTGGCGGTGCTGGACATCATGGAGGCGGAGCGCCTGCCCGAGCGCGCAGAGCGCCTGGGCGTCCTCCTGCGGGAGCGGCTCACGGCGATGGCCCGGCGCCACGCGCTGATCGGCGACGTCCGGGGGCTGGGGGCGATGATGGCGGTGGAACTGGTCACCGATCGGCGCAGCAAGACGCCTGCGGCGCCCGAGACCGCGGCCGTGGTCTCGCGCGCGCTGGCCGAGGGCGTGCTCGTGCTGACGGCCGGCGTGCACAGAAACGTGATCCGCTTCCTGATGCCGCTGGTCATCCCCGACGAGACGCTGGAGGAGGCCCTGGCGGTCCTCGACCGCGCCCTGGGAGCGGTGCAGGCAGAGGGGGCCGGGGCGACGGTGCGCGCCGCCGCGGCGAAGTGACCATACCGCACTACTCCCCGGCAGGCCGGTCGCCGAGGCGCTGCCGCAACCCCAGCGGATCCGAACTCGCCCAGTGTTCCACGATTTTGCCATCGCGGAGGCGATAGAAGCCCATGCCGGTCCACGAGGCCTCCTGCCCGCGTCGAGGCGTGCCTCGACCCGTCCAGCGCACGGCGACCCGGTCGCCTTCGGCGATGATGTCGTCAATGGTAAACGCCAGCGTCATCCAGCGCTGGCGACTCTCCACCACGAACCGCTCCACATCCACGACGCCGGCGAGCCCGGAGCTGCGGTTCACGAAGTCAGGGGCCATGATCTCGGAGACCGCGGCGATGTCTCCTTGACTCATGCATCGGTTATAGAAGGTGGCTACGACCGACTTATTGTTCTCGTGGATCATGGTGGAGCGCCGTCTGTCACCTCTTGTCATCTTCGCCTCTCCGTGCTGCCTTGGACGCTGCCCACGCTCAAGCGGTTTCGCTTCCGCTCGGAGGGATGCCTGCCGCCCGCGCCTCGATGACACGGCCGGGGGTGACCGCTCCCCGGTGATGGAGTAGACTGCTGGTGAACCCGTGGACCCTATCCCGCCGATGACCCGAAATGGTTGAACCGTTCGTCCACTGCCACCTGCACACCGAGTACTCACTGCTCGATGGCCATAGCCGGATCGCCCCTCTGATGGCCGAGGCGGCGCGGCTGGGCATGCCCGCGGTGGCCATGACCGACCACGGCGCGATGTACGGCGCGGTGGAGTTCTACCTGGCCGCCCGGGAGCACGGTCTCACCCCCATCCTCGGGGTGGAGGCCTACATGGCCCCGCGCCGCTACACCGAGCGCGATCCCAAACGGGACGCCAATCCCTCCCACCTGATCCTCCTGGCCACCTCCACGACAGGGTACCGCAACCTGATCGCGCTGACGACGGCCGCGCACCTGGACGGCTTCTACTACAAGCCGCGCATCGACCGCGACCTGCTGGCGCGGCACGCCGCCGGGCTGGTCGGCTCCTCCGCCTGTTTGCAGGGGGAGATCAGCCGGGCGATCCTGCGCGACGATCCGGCGGCCGCCCGGGAGATCGCCGCCACCTACCACGACATCTTCGGGCCCGGCAACTTCTACCTGGAGATGCAGAACCACAGCCTCCCCGATGAAGCCCGGGTGATCGCCGGCATGGCCGCCCTCGCCGGCGACCTGGGCCTGCCGCTGCTGGCCACCAACGACGTGCACTATGTCCGCCAGGATGAGGCCGACGCGCAGGACGCCCTGATGTGCATCCAGATGA
>JACQGZ010000098.1 GCA_016199305.1 Armatimonadota bacterium
GGGTCGGGGCCGGCGCGCTGGATTTCTGCGCGGCCTTCTCGGCCGGCCCTGAGCCCGGGCCCACCATTGCCGCGCCGCCGAGCGCCTCTCGGGGCGCCGACGACGTGGGCGGCGCGAGCAGGTCGCCGGCCAGCCCGTCGAACCGTCCACCGGACTGCGCGAGGCGGCCTTGCAGGATGAGCTTTGGATTGCGCTCGATCGCGCGCACCCAGATCTCGGACTCGCGAGCGTGCGCCTCCGCCTGCCGCGCCTCGGCGCTGGCCTTCTCCTGCCGCGCGCGGAGTTCCGCGAGCAGGGCCTGACGTTCCGCCAGGCTCACGGCGTAGCTCATCGCAATCGCCTCGTCGGCATAGCCGGCCGCACGGGGCCCGGCTCCCGCCGACGGGGCCGTGGCGCCGGCTCGCTCCGGGCGCCGACCCTCGGCGGCCACGGTGGGAGGCGTCGGCGGGGTCGGCGAGCGAGCGGCGTCCGCCGAGCGCGAGGTCGGGGGTATCAGCGCGCTCTCCGAGTCGGGCGCGGTCGCTGTCGCCGGGTCGGTCTCGTGACCTCGCGGCGACACGAGCAGGGCGCCCGGTGCGACGTCCACGGACGACCCGCCCCGGCGGGCGACCCACGCGAAGCCCAGGACCGCGATCACGAGCACCCCGACGAGGACCCTGACCACGGCGCCTCGTGTCCTGCCAAACCGACCGATCTGGTCGGGCGGCGCGTCCTCGGCGGATTCGGCTTCCGGCCCGGCGGCCGAGGCGCCGGCCACCTCGTCCTCCGTCGCTTCGTCACGCCGACGTCGCCATCGCATGAGGATCCTCCCTAGGTCGCCCGGAGCCCGTAGACGACGAGGACCAGGCTCAGGGTCTTCGAGTCCGCCTGCCACAGCAGCGCCGGAATCTCCACGGGCCCCGTGGCCTGCAGGGCCACCAGCCGAACGATGCCCTCGGTCAGGCTCGACAGCGACAGCTGGGGCAGGGCCACGCTGAGCCGGATCCGCCCGACGCCGTGGGCCTCGGGCACGGGCGCCGCGAAGCCTGCCAATGCCACCGGGATCTGGGGGCGCCCGGTCCCTGGGCCGGAGGGCGCGGGCCGCGGAGCGCTCTCGCGAGAGTCGAGCGCGAGCTCCGTCCGCGGGGGGAGTGTGCCCAGCACCGCCGGCAGCACGGTCTCGAGCGGCTCGAGGGGCGGGGCCGGCGGCAGCGCCTGGAGTTCGGCCACACGGCGTTCGAGATGTTCGATCGTCCGCCACCGCGCATTGAGTCCGGGGCGCTCGGCTGACCAGCTCCAGGCCCACCAGGTTCCCAGCGTCCACAGACCGATAGTCGCGAGGCCGGTCAGCCGGAATCCGATCCGATGCATGATGCCGGAGCGTAGGCGACCGGCGGCGAGGTCAGACTCGGGCGAATCAGATCATCCCGACCGCGTTCGGTGAGCTGTCACATGTCAGGTGAGCAGAGAGAGAATAGGGGCGCCGCGAGGAGCCTACTGTAAGCAGCCGGGAACGGTGGTCTTACAGAAGATTTCGCGGTTGGATCGAGCCGCCCGCACGTGCTATAAGATTGTTGAGGCGCGCCCGCGAAGCCGCCCAGGGCAGACTACTTGTGGGGGGCGCATGCTAAGTGTGAAGGCTGCCAAGGGCCAGGCAAGCACCCACAACACACAGCCATCCCCACCGCTCGGTCTTCCCTTCAAGAACGGCCACTGTGCCTCTCAACCCCCCGACAGCGTCCCGAGCGGCATCGGCCTCAGTTACATGGGGACGAAGCACCGTCTCGCTAGCCTACTCGCCCCCCTTCTTGGATCATTACCCGATGGACCCCTACTCGACCTCTTCTCCGGCATGTGCGCGGTCGGCTCGGCCGTTGATGGCAAGAGACCAGTCTGGACTAACGATCGCGAGTTCTTTCCCTTTCTTGTCGCACGCGTAATGCTCAACGCGGCCGCACCACCGCCACCCCCTTGTCAAGCGGAGCAGCTCCTTCAGGCAAACTTTACTCGCAATCACGCTGCGCTCCTGTCCAGATTCAGGAAATACATTCTCGCCGAAGAGCGCTACCTTCTCACACCAACATTATCGGACGCCGAGACCGCGAACAGAGTGCGGTACACAGGCACTGATCCCGCCTTGGATCGTGAGCGGGTTCGGCTTGCGAAGCATCCTCGCACCTTTCCCTACAGGCTCGCCACAATAACCTACCCGGGGAGCTACTTCGGCGTACGTCAATGCATCGAAATCGACTCCATCCGCTATGCCATCGATGCGGCGTACGCTGCACGCCATATTGGCCAGGAGGAACGGCTCTGGCTCGTTGTCGCTCTCGGCCGGGTGCTCGTCCGCGTCAATAACTCCACCGGCCACTTCGCCCAATACCTGAAGCCGAACGAGCACAATCTCAAGCGTCTTGTGGCTAAGCGCAGGCGTTCCGTCTGGAACGAGTTCCTAACGACTCTCAAATCCGTATCCCCCGTCGGCACCCAGCAATGGCGACTGACGAACCGATCCTTCCATTCTGACGCTCTCGTGCTGCTGTCGCGTCTTGCACTTCAGTCTCAGTGGCCCCGAACCATCTATGCTGACCCGCCTTACTCGCGCGCCCAATATTCGCGCTACTACCATGTGCTCAACGTGATTGCAGCTTATCGGTACCCGGCGGTATTCGGCAACGGGCGATACCCGAATGACCGCTTTCAAACCCCTTTCGCGCACGCCGCTGCTGTGGAGCGCGTACTTGACACACTGATCCAGCGCACTTCCTATCTCGGGTCGGCGCTCCTTCTCAGCTACCCAGACAACGGCCTCCTTCATGAGCGCGGCGGTAGCATTTACGCTCTGCTCAGACGACACTACCCCTCTGTGGAAGTGCTCGACACTCACAGCCTTCATCATTCAACACTTGGAGCGTCTCGGGGGAGGGCCACCGTCACTGTTCGCGAACGACTCTATCTGGCCCTGCCATAAGGTTCTGGTGGCGTCGCCGATATCGTCTCTCCAGACGCTGCCTTGAGGTAGTCCGATGCCTAGCACTCAGTCCAAATCGCTTGCCCCTGGGACGGTCGGAGTCAAGACCATCCCAACAAGCAGTCTCAGCCCCAATCCACATAATCCGAGGGTCCTGTTCGACCGAAAGCCACTTGACGTGCTCAGGGAGTCCATCGCGAAGGTCGGAATCTTAGTGCCTCTCACGGTGTACCGGCGTGGTGCGACCGGTCAGTACGTAATCCTCGATGGCCAGCGCCGCTGGATGTGCGCTCAAAAGCTCGCTCTTCAAGAGGTACCGGTAAACGAGATCGCCGAGCCCACGCTGGTTCAGAACATTGTCACCATGTTCCAAATCCATAAGCTCCGCGAGGATTGGGAGCTGATGCCCACGGCACTAAAGCTTGACGTGCTCATGACCGAGCTGCACGAACGCAATGACAAGAAACTGGCTGAATTAACCGGCCTCGATCAAGCGGTCGTGACCCGATGCAAGAAGCTTCTTTCTTACCCGAGAAAGTATCAGGACATGATGCTTGATGTCGATCCCGAAAAGCGAGTCAAGGCCGACTTCTTCATCGAATTGTATCCAGTGAAGACTGACCGCCTTGTGAAGAGGATGGAATGGTTCACCCCGGACAAATTCACCGAACGAATGCTTGCCAAGTATCAGAAACGTGCGGGGATTAAGGCGGTGACTGATTTCAGACTCATCAAGCAGCACATAAACAATGCGAGGCGCGCGAGGAAGGTCCAAGCCATAAGCCGCCGGCTCAAGGACTTCACCTACGATGATACGTTGTCGCTTGACCATCTCTCCATCGAAGCCGCGTCAGTGTCCGCGCAAGTGCGATCCCTGTTGGGGCCGATAGAACGTGTGACACGGATCGTGTCGCAGCTGAACGTGGCGACCTATTATGGAGAGGAGAATCTTTGGGCGGCGCTGGAACACTTGTCTCAGCTCATTCAGTCGAAGCTTCGAGAGGCGGATCGGAGATCGAAGCAGTGAGGCGGCCCCTGGAGCGGGGCACTGCAGTCGATGCTCGGCGCATTGCGAACTGGCTTACCAGATTCCATGGGTACAGAGTGAACGTCACGGACACGCGTATCGGCGCCTGGCTCGGCCGGTTCTCGGAGCGCGACCGAGATCTGGCAGCGAGAGTCCTTGATGCCGTACAGTTTGTTAGCTCCGAAGAGATGGACGAGGCCTTTCGGCAGATGCTTGCCAGGCTACCTGGCTGGAGTCCTGATCCTGGACACCGACAGGGGACGTGGCGTTTTGTCGCCTTCTCGCACAGCGCAGGCGAGAGCGGCGATAGCATGCTGCACAGATTCCGCGTGGCCGCAGGGTTGACGGCAAGCCGGTTCAACGAACTCTTCATTCACAAGAGTGAGCTTGTCCGCGAACGGCTCGGCCCCAATGACGCCGTTGTCTTCGTCGACGACTTCGCGGGAACAGGACGTCAGGCGGCGCGGGCATGGCACGAGAGCCTGGCGGAGCTCTTGCCGGAGGAACCGACCGCCTTCTTGATGCTCGTCGCTGCGAGCACTAGGGCGCGTCGCAGGATTGCCGATGAAACTCGACTCCACCTCGTAGCAAGAAGCTATCTTGGAGATGGGGACGACATATTCGCGTGTACGCACTTCACACGGGCCGAGAAGAACAGCCTACTTCGGTACTGTCAACGAGCCAATGCTCAGCACCCAAGAGGGTACGGCGATTGCGGCTTTGTGCTTGTCTTGACCCATCGCACACCCAATAACTCGATTCCGATTCTTCATGCCGACCATCCTAGGTGGAGAGGGCTCTTCCCAAGGTGAGCTTGCGTAACTGCCAGGATCACCAGTATCAGGCAGGCGTCCCACTCGTCTGAACGCGAAGCTCAATCCGGAATCTCAGCCCTCTTGCGGTTCCCCGCCCGTGCCGGCAGGGACCTTGGGATCGATCCGGGGCGGCCCGGGTCCGCCGGGTCGGCTGCGCTGGGCGCCCGCTCCTCCGCGGGGTGTTCGCGGCGGAGGTCCTCACCTGTTCTCGCTGTGGGAGGCCACGCCGGATCATCGGGGACATGCTCGAGCCCCACGTGATCCGGCGGCTGCTGGCCGCGCTCGGGTTGGTCGGCGAGGCGCCGCCGGGTTGGGGCCGCGCCTCCACTCACCGTTCCGTAAGTGTCCGTCGGCGCGAGCAGTGAGCCAGGATCGCGAGTATCAGCCGAAGGGCGTCCGCGGGCCGGCGACGACCCCGACGTCTGCGAAGCCGGCGATCTCCTGGGCGATGGGGCGAAGATCCCCCACGCCGACGCGCGTCGACGTGCACCCCTCTCCCGTCCTTACGCCTGGCTCACCGCCGTCTGGCCCGGGATCTGCGTGGACTGATTCTCACGAGTCCTCGCGCGGCCCGCTACCCGACTCGGGCCTTTCCGAGACCCAGGCGAGCCGTGGAAAACATCGTGAGGCTTTGCCCCAGCTGCTGGCCCGCGATCCCCATGGCCGCGGTGAGCATCATCGGGCCGACGAGGTACATGAGGCCCGCCACGAGGTTCAGCGCTTCGGCCTGGCGACCCGAGCCGAGCTCGCCCAGCGAGGCCGTCCCCCGATCGAGCAGGGGCCAGAGCGAGGGGAGGATCGACCCGTACACCCGGTCGACCATGGCCCACACGAGGGGCCAGGCCTTCACGGATCCCAGCAGGGCGAAATACGTGACCAGCCGCCCCGCCCCGGCCGGCAGCAGGCTCTCCGCCAGGACGATCGGAAAGGCCACGTACAGCGTGGCCGTGAGATAGCCCAGCAGCGGAAACGCGGCGAACCGGACGAGCTCGACGAGCTGGGCGAGCCTGGCCCAGTTGGTGAGGAACGCGAAGACGCCGAGGACCCGCTGCCCGGCCCGGTCGAGAATCCCCTGCTGGTTGAACGGCTCCGCCACGCTCAGCCCGCGGCGCATGATCCGGAGGGCGCTCCGGAGCCAGGTGTCGGACCCGATGCCGGCCAGGCTCAAGCGGGTGCCGAGGAAGTCCATGAAGGCCGACACGCCGTGCTGCTCGGCATACCGGGTCAGATCCGCCCGGAGGGGGTCCCAGACGGCCCCGCACGTCGTGGTGGCACTCCCGTCCGGGGGCGGATAGGTGAGCCGGGCATACAGGGGGGCGAGGCCTGTCGAGAGCGGGGTGTCGATGTCCGCCATCTCCTCGCGGGTCGGGGTCGGGTGCACCGCGAGCCACTGGGTGAGCGCCGGCAGGTAGCACCGGTCGAGGAACTCGCCGACTCGGGCGCGGAGCGCGGGGTCGTCGTCGAGGCTCGCCGTGAGGAGCGAGTTCGTCGCGGCGAAGAGGGCGAACGGGTTCCGGACGAAGTCGGCGTTGATCCGGGGCAGGAGGGCCTCGACGGTCTGCTGGAGCGCACCCGTGGCGACCAGGAACCCTCGGGGCACGACGGCGTCCGTGAGCGGGCCCTGCCCGGCGCCCGGCGTGATCGTGGCCCCGTTCGCCTCGGCGAAGGAGCGCGTGCGCGCGATCGAGACGCCGTGCCCGCCGAAGACCTCGAGGAGGACCAGCGCCGTGACGACGTAGACGCCGAGCCGCCAGA
>JACQGZ010000088.1 GCA_016199305.1 Armatimonadota bacterium
GCGCGGTCTTGGGTCCGATGGTGGGCAGCCGGGAGAGGGCTTCGATGAGCCGGGCGAGGGGCGGAACGACCATGCGGCGGCGGGCCTAACCGGTGAGGCCGGGGATCTGCACCCCTCCCGTGACGGATTTCATCCGCTCGTCGGTCAACGCGCGGGCCTTGCGCTGCGCCTCGTTCACGGCGGCGATGATCAGGTCCTGGAGCAGGCCCACGTCGCTCGGATCCACCGCCGCGGGAGCAATCGTCAGCGACTGCAGCTCGCCGTGCCCGTTGGCCACGGCGGTCACCGCTCCGCCGCCGGCGGTCGCCTCCACTCTGGCATTGCCCAGTTCTTCCTGCGCGCGCGCCATCTCCGTCCGCAGTTTCTCCATCTGCTTCAGCATCTTGCCCATGTTCAACACGGACGCATCCTCCGGGCGATCGGCGCGCCGCCGCTACGCGGTGTCGGTGAGACGCCGGACATCGACCACCTGACCGCCAAAGAGCTCCATGGCGCGGGTCACCAGCGGGTCACCGGGTTCGGGCTCCACCGCCGGTCCCTCCCGGGAGGGGACTGCGGCCGCGGCCTCCTCTTGCAGGCGGCAGCGCAGCGTCATGGGCCGGCCGAACACCCGCTCCAGGGCGCCTTCCACCACTGTGCGGTTCTCCGGCCGGTGGAGGCTGTCCACGTGGAAGTTGTATCCGGGGCGCAGGCCGACGACCAGCGTGGCCCCGCGCACCTCCAGCGGCATCCCTTCGATCAGGAGCGCGTGGCAGAGCATCCGGGTGCGCCTGACCTCTTCGAGGACACGCGCCCAGCGGTTGCGGACATCCTGAAGGGTGAGTTCCAACGTCTCACCAGAATCGGCGGCGGCCTTCGGCGCCGGGCGGTCGCGTCCGTCCTGCGGGGGATCGGATGCAGCCCCGCGCTTGGGCGTGGAGCGCGGCGGCGCTGCGGGTTGTGGGGACGGCGGCGCCGGCTGCGGCCGGCGGGGCGCGGGCGCGGGGGCCCGCGCAGGGGCCGGAGCCTGGGCGGAGGCGGGGACCGGCGCGGCCGTGCCGCCGCCCTCGAGCGCCTCCACGCGCGCCTGGAGGCTTTCAATCGTGGGATCCATCTCGGGCCGGGCCAGGCGGATCAGCGAGATCTCCAAGAGGAGACGCGGCTGGGAGTGATTTCGGGCCTCGACGTCGGCATCGCTGAGGATCTTCACCGCCCGCAGCAGATCGGGCAGCGCGGTGCTGCCGGCCTGCTTCTGGAGCGCGGCCAGCCGCTCCGGCGTCGTGTCGAGCACCCCGGCGGAGTCGGCCGCCGCCTTGGCGATGAGCAGATCGCGGAAGTGTTCGAGCAGCGTGCGCATGATCTGGCGGCTCTCTTTGCCGTCGTCGATCAGCCCGGAGGCGATGCGCAGCACCTCCACCGCGTCCCGGCGCAGCAGCGCGTCGGTCAGGGCGAAGAGGGCCTCCTCGGCGGGCGCTCCCAGGATCGTCAGGATGTCGTCGGTGGTGATGCCCTCGTCCTTGTAGGCGCTGACCTGGTCGAGAATCGACTCCGCGTCGCGGACCGAGCCGTCGGCGAGGCGGGCGATGTGGCGCAGCGCCCGGTCGTCGATGGCGAAGCCCTCCGCCGCGGCGATGCGGCGCAGGCGGGCTTCGATCTCGGCGAGCGGCACGCGGCGAAAGTCAAACCGCTGGCAGCGCGAGGCCACGGTGGCCGGGATCCTGTGGGGCTCCGTGGTCACCAGGACGAAGACGGCGTGCGGGGGCGGCTCCTCCAGCGTCTTCAGCAGCGCGTTGAAGGCGCTGCTGCTGAGCATGTGCACCTCGTCGATGATGTAGACCTTGTAACGGCTCGCCGCCGGCGCCAGGATGATCTTCTCCTTCAGGTCCCGGACATGGTCGACCTGAGTGTGGCTGGCGCCGTCGATCTCGATGACATCCAGGCTGCTGCCCTGATTGACCGCCAGACAGGCGGGGCAGGTGTTGTCCGGCTCGGGCGTGGGGCCCTGGGCGCAGTTGAGGGCCTTGGCCAGGATCCGCGCCACGGTGGTCTTGCCCGTTCCCCGGTGTCCGGCAAAGAGGTAGGCGTGGGTGATCCGGCCCGCCCGAATGGCGTTCTGCAGGGTGTGGGTGATCCGCTGCTGTCCGATCACGTCTGCAAAGGTCTGGGGGCGCCAGCGGCGGTAGACGGAGATGTGCGACACTGCGATTCACCTCAGCGAGCGTGCTCTCAGAGTACTTCGACAGGAGGTGGCTGCGGCCTGCCAGAAACGTCACGGGTATGCCTCAGCTGCCTCCTCCCCTGCTGATCTTCTACGGCTCGTCCATCCTTGCCGGTGTCTGGGTCGCGTACGACGGGCAGACCAGGCTGCCCACCCGCCCGGCGTGGGAACGCTTTGTCTGGGGGGTGGGGACGGCCGTGGCCCTCCCGGTCTTCCTACCGATGTACCTGTTGGGGGCGCGCTCTCCCGACCGCTCGGGGATCTGGGGGCCCGCCGAGATGCTGGCGATCGCCGTCTTCTTTGCCATCAGCCTGCCGCTGGTGGCGGGACTGCTCGGGCTGCATCCGAGCCTGCTGAGCCTCCGGGACGTTTCCCTGGTCATCCTCATCCAGAACCTGGGCTTTGTCCTTCTGGCCGTCCTGGGGATCGCCCTCCGCTACCGTCTGCCGCTCGCCCGCCTGGGACTGCACGGTCGCCGCTGGGCCGTCTTCCTGGGGATCGGGGTGCTCGTGGGTGGCCTGATGATTCCGGTCTCCATCGTGGCGGAGCGCGCGGCGGTGCAGATCGTCGGCCTCGTGGAAGGGCGGGAGACCGCGGAGGCGCGGGCAGAGAGAGAACACCACGATCCGATCAATCGCGTGCTGGAGTCCACGCGCCAGGGACGCGGCCTGTTCTGGCTGATCGCGCTGCTGGCGCTGGCGGTCCCGATCGGGGAGGAGATCTACTTCCGGGGAGTCGTCTACGGCGGATTGCGGCACCGCTACGGGGTAGGCTGGGCCCTCGCCGGTAGCACATTGTTCTTCGGGCTCGTGCACCAGCAGGTCATCCACTTTCTTCCCATTGCCGTCCTCGGATTGGCCTTCGCCCTCCTCTATGAGCGCACGAAGAGCCTGGTGCCGGCCATCACGGTCCACGCGGTGAATAACGTCATCGCCGTGCTGGCCCAACTGTACGGCTGGAACATCTAGAAGGTCACTGCTCCTGGATGGTCGGGACCC
>JACQGZ010000023.1 GCA_016199305.1 Armatimonadota bacterium
TCGATCCCGTTCGCCTCCAGGCCTTCCTGCGCCTCAATCAGGCTGCAGGGAGGTGGACGGCGTGGCGGAGGCTACGATTGCGGTCGTACGCGGAAAGCGGATCATCACGACGGACGGCCTGGCGCTGCGGGCGCAGGCCGAGGCGGCGGCGCGGGTCGTGCTGGATCTGGGGGCCGGGGACGGGCGGTGGATCTACCGGCTCGCGCGGGCCCGGCGCGACTGGGTGTGCGTGGCTCTGGACGCCGACGCGGCAGGCATGCGCGAGGCGTCTTTTCGGGCGGGACGGAAATCGAGCCGCGGAGGCGCGGCAAACGCCTGGTTCGTCCGGGCCTCTGCGGAAGCGCTCCCGCCGGCACTGCGGGGGCTGGCCGATGAGATCCACATCCGCCTGCCCTGGGGAAGCCTGCTGCGGGCGGTCTTGGGCCCCGACCCCGCGCTCCTGGAGGGAATCGCCGGGCTGGGAAGGCCCGGCGCGGCGCTGCGTGTTCGGGTAAACTGCTCGATGCTTGACGATCCTCCCATCAGGTCGCGACTGGGTCTGAGTTGGCCGGGGCATGAGATGAACCGGAGGGCACTCATCCGCACGTACGAGGCCGCCGGTATCGTCCTGGAGCGACTGGCGGTGGAGCGCGATGACACGGCGACCTCCTGGGGTCGCCGGCTTGCCCGCGGAGGCGCGCCGCTCGTCCTGGCGCTCGATGGCACCGTCCAAGGGGAGCGCCCCGGCAGAGCCCACGGCAGGATGGGACCCGGAGGATGAGGAACGTCTTCTCCCTGCCGGGCGTTTCGGTAGTACAGGCAACCGCAACGAGGTGTGAGATGCGACGACGCCGCACCCTGGCGGGGCTCCTGGTCCTCGCCGTCATCCTGGCGGTCACGACCCTGCAACCCGCCGGGGCGCAGCCGGCTGTGGTCCAGCCTGCCCCCACGCCGGTCCAATCGGGTCTCCAGCTCTTCTCCCAGATCTTCCGGCTGATCAATGAGGAGGCCTACGCGCCGGCCGCCTATCAGGTGCTGCTGCGCGCGGCGGCGGAGGGGGCGCAGCGGGTGCTCCGCGGCAGCGGCCTCGACTTCGCCGCTTCGGTAACCTTCACCGGCAATGAGCGTCAGGACCTGCAGACGATGCTCAATCGCCTCCAGCAGGCGATGGAGCGCGCCCCGGCGAGTCTCCCTCCCGCCGAGATCGCCTACGCGGCGATCAAGGCCATGGTCCAGGCCGTCGGCGACCGCAACACCGTCTTCCTCACCCCCGCCGAGCAGGCGCGGTTCAATGAGCAGCAGCAGGAACCGCAGCCGTTCGTGGGCATCGGCGTCCAGCTGAGCGAGCAGAGCGGGCGTGTCATCATCGTCGGCGTGCTCGAAGGGTCCCCCGCCGCCGCGGGTGGGATCCTGCCGGGGGATGTGATCCTCTCCGTCAACGGGCAGGCTGTGGAAGGCCGCTCCGTCACCGACGTACGGCAGTTGATCGCGGGGGAGGAGGGCGCGCCGGTGACCCTCGGGCTCCTCCGGCCGGCCACCGGAGAATCGGTGACGGTTACGCTGCTCCGCGCCCGCATCGTTCAGCCGACCGCCACCGCGCGCATGATCGCGCCCAACATCGGGTACCTGCGGCTGACGCAGTTCCGGATGGGGTCCGCCGATCAGGTGGGGGCACTGCTGCGCCAGTTGCAGGCGGACGGCGCCCGGGGGCTCATCCTCGACCTGCGGAACAACCCCGGGGGGTTTCTGCTGGAGTCGGTCGACATCGCCAGCCACTTCCTGCAGGAGGGGCTCGTCACCACGGTTCGGCGGCCCCGCGGGCGGTCGACCACCTACCTGGTGCGGCCGCGCGAGCCGAAGTTCGTCAACGACCTCGTCGTGCTGATGAACGGGCGGAGCGCCAGCGCCTCAGAGGTCGTCGCCGGGGCGCTGCAGGACGCCGGCGTGAAACTCATCGGCGAGACCTCCTTCGGGAAGGCCAGCGTCCAGGTCGTCTATGAGTTCAACGACGGGAGCGGGCTCCGCCTGACCGTGGCGCGCTACCTCACCCGCAACGGCCGGGATATCGATGGCGCTGGCCTGACGCCGGACATCGCGGTCCCGATCGGGCTCGCCGTGGTGGGGACGGCCGGCGACGCGCAGCTGCAGCGCGCCATCGCCCTCGTCAGCGAGCAGCTGCAGCTGTCCGCGCAGGCCGCCGCGCGCTAGGGTGCGTTGGGTTCTGGGCCGATCTTCCCGCGGTAGGCGTCGATAAACGCCACGATTTGCGCCTCATCGAACGCCTGCAGTTTTAGTAGGCGCCCCCACGCCGCCACTGCGAGGGGGGCGTCGTTGGCCGCGCGCGGCGTGACGATGACCTTGCTGCGGTAGCGCCGCGCGATCTCCGCGAGTTTCCCTGCCAGGTCGGTATCCTTCGCATCTTTGTAGCTGATCCAGATGCCGCCGTGCTCGAGGTTGTGCACCAGAACCTCATCGGGGAGCGGCTCTGTGTAGACACCCCAGGTCGCCGGGGAGGGCCAGTGCGGGCCTGAGGTGGGCGGGTTGCTGTTGTAACTGCGGTAGGGTTGCCCCTGGGGGATGTGGGCGTTGCCCAGAGTGCGGACCCCCGCCCCCGGGCTGGGTCGGCGGGCGTTCGAGGCCACAACGAGGACGATGACCGCGACGACGGCCAGTCCCACAGCCCCCCAGATGAGCGCCCGCCGGCGCTGTACTCGGGCAGCCGCTTCCCGCTGGGCGGCCCGCCGCTGCTCCCGGGTGGCCCGCCGGGCGGCCGCCTTGGCCTCGTCCTTCTTCGTCATCCTTGCCTCCTCGTCGGGGATGGGAGTACGGTAGCACTAGCGTCCATGATTGTACGGTCCGTCGTCAAGCGAAGCGCCTACTTCGATTCGGTGACCCTCATGCTGGCGCAGAAGGAGGTCCGCCAGCAGCCCGGGATCGAGGAGGCAGGCATGGTCCTTGCCACCGACGCCAACCAGGCCCTCCTGGGCGAGGCGGGGCTGCTCACCTCGGAGGCGGAGGCGGCCGGTCCGGACGATCTGGTGATCAGCGTGCGCGGGGCGTCCGATGAGGCGGTGGCCGCGGCGCTGCGCTTCGCCGAGGAGGCGCTGACGCGCCGGCGCGAAGGCGCCGCGGCGGGCGCCTATCGGCCCCGGACCATCGCCGCCGCCCGCCGGATGCTGCCCGGCGCCACCATCGTCGCGATCTCGGTGCCCGGTCGCTTCGCCGGCGGTGTGGCGCGGGAGGCGCTGGCCGAAGGGCTGCACGTCTTCCTCTTCAGCGACAACGTCCCCCTGGAGACGGAGATCGCGTTGAAACAGATGGCGGCCGACCGCGGCCTCCTGCTGATGGGGCCCGACTGCGGGACTGCTCTGCTCGGCGGCGTCGGGCTGGGGTTCGCCAACCGCGTCCGGCGCGGCCGCGTGGGCCTCGTCGCCGCGGCCGGGACCGGCCTGCAGGAGGTGACCAGCCTGATCCACCGCTTCGGCGGCGGAGTGAGCCACGCCATCGGCACCGGGGGGCGCGACGCCTCCCAGGCGGTGGGGGGCGTGGCCATGCTCCGGGCCATCGCCGCCCTCGCCGCCGATTCGGAGACCGCGGTCATCGTGCTCATCGCCAA
>JACQGZ010000005.1 GCA_016199305.1 Armatimonadota bacterium
CCTACGAGATCATGACACCCGAGTCAATCGGCCTCCCGACGAACCGGCTGGTCCTGGGCAAGCACTCCGGGCGGCACGCGTTCCAGAAGGTCCTGGAGGACGCCGGACACCATCTGGGCCCTGACGACCTCGAGGGCGCCTTTCGCCGGTTCAAGGAGGTCTGTGACCGGAAAAAGACGGTCCTGCCGGAAGAGGTGATCGCGCTGGTCGAAGAGGAGTTGAGCGCCGCCCCGCGGACGTGGGAACTGCGGCGCTTCGTGGTGAGCACGGGCTCCGACCGGACGCCCACCGCCACCGTCGTCCTGACGCGCGGCGCGCTCGAGGAGCAGCACACCGCCACGGGCGACGGGCCGGTGAATGCGCTGTTCGAGGCCGTCAACCGCATCATCCGGCTCGATCCCGTGCTCGTGGACTACACGGTGCGGGCGGTGGCTGGCGGTACCGACGCCGTGGGCGAAGCCCTGGTCAAGCTGCGGTGGGGCGGCGACCTCATCGTGGGCCGGGGGAGCAGCACAGACATCCTGGAAGCCAGCGCGCGGGCCTACCTGGCCGCCGTCAACAGGCTGCTCGCGCGGGAGACCGCCGGGGCCGTCGGCGAGGGAGCGCGCCGGCGATGAGTATGACGCTCACCGAAAAGATCCTCGCCGCGCATGCGGACACCGCCAGCGTGCGGCCGGGTGATCTGGTCGACTGCCGGGTCGACTTCGCCTTCGCCAACGACATCACGGCGCCGCTGGCGATCCAGGAGTTTCGGAAGATGGGGGTGGAGCGGGTGTTCGACCCGGACCGCGTCGCTTTCGTCTTCGATCACTATGTCCCGAACAAAGACATCGCTTCGGCGCAGCAGTGCCAGATCACCCGGGACTTCGTCCGCGCCCACGACCTCCCCCACTTCTACGACATCGGCCGGTCGGGGATCGCGCACGTGCTGCTGGCGGAAGAGGGATTCGTCCTCCCCGGGGACGTCTTCGTCGGCGCCGATTCCCACACGTGCAATCACGGTGCGCTGGGGGCATTCGCCACCGGCGTGGGCTCCTCGGACCTCGCAGCGGCCATGGCGCTGGGCCGTCTCTGGCTGCGCGTGCCCGAGACAGTCCGGTATGTCTTCCGCGGGCGCCTCCGCCCCTGGGTGACGGGCAAGGATCTCGTCCTCACCATCATCGGGGATATCGGGGTCGACGGCGCCCGGTACGGGGCGATGGAGTTTGCGGGGGAGGCCCTGGCGCAGCTCACGATGGACGAGCGCTTCTCCATCACCAACATGGCCGTAGAGGCCGGCGCCAAGAACGGCATCATGGAGCCCGACGATGCGGCGCTGGAGTGGGTGCGCCCCCGGGCGCGGCGCCCCTACACCGTGTACCGCAGCGACCCCGATGCGCGCTACGCTGACGTCAGAACGTACGACGTCGGTGGGCTCGAGCCGGTGGTGGCGACGCCGTTCTCGCCGGGGAACGTCCTCCCGGTGCGCGAGGCGGGCCAGGTCCAGGTTGATCAGTGCTTCATCGGCACGTGTACGAACGGGCGGATCGAGGACCTGCGGATGGCGGCCCGGGTGCTGGCCGGGCACAAGGTGCATCGGCACACCCGGCTGCTCGTCATCCCGGCCTCCCCCGCGATCTACCGGCAGGCGCTGGAGGAGGGGTTGATCCAGGTCTTCATGGATGCCGGCGCGGCCGTCAGTACTTCGACCTGCGGGCCGTGCATCGGCGGCCACATGGGGGTGCTGGCCCAGGGCGAGGTCTGCGTCTCCACCAGTAGCCGCAACTTCGTCGGCCGCATGGGCCACCGGGAGAGCCGGGTCTACCTGGCCAACGCCGGGGTGGCCGCCGCCGCCGCCGTCTTGGGGCGGCTGGCCCATCCGGACGAGGTCGCGCCGGCGCCGGGGCCGGCGTAAGAGGGGTGGCCCCATGGCGATGCGCGGCAGGGCCCACAAGCTCGGCCACCACGTGGACACCGACGTGATCATTCCCGCCCGTTATCTCGTTACCACCGACCCGGCGGAACTGGCCAAGCATTGTTTTGAAGACCTCGACCCGACGCTGTGCACGCGCATTGCGCCGGGCGACGTCATTGTCGCCGGGGAGAACTTCGGCCAGGGGAGCTCCCGGGAGCATGCCCCCATCGCCATCAAAGGCCTGGGGGTCGCGTGCATCGTCGCCATCTCCTTTGCCCGGATCTTCTACCGCAACGCCTTCAACCTGGGGCTGCCGATCGTGGAGTGCCCGGAGGCCTACGAGCAGGTCCGGGATGGTCACGAGCTCGAGGTCGACCTGGAGAGCGGCCGCGTACGCAACCTCACGACGGGCGAAGTGTATGCGGGCCGTCCGCTGCCGGAGTTCATGCGGCGCCTGGTGGGCGCCGGAGGCATTGTGGGCTACGTGCGGGCGACTCTTCAGGGGCGCGATGTCAGCGCGAAGAGGGGAGGATGACGGTGGACGGCGAGGCCCAGCCCACGCGGGGAAGGCCCAGGCAGGAAGCGGCCGGCCGGCCGGCAGGGCGTGAGGAGAGCCCTGGACCGAAGGACGAGCCCGAAGAGGCCCGCTGGGTGATCGAACAGATTCAGCAATCCTTCCGATAGCCGTGCCCCCCGAATGCCGTGTCGCCATCCTCCCGGGTGACGGGATCGGTCCCGAGGTGCTGCGGGAGGCGACGGGCGTGCTGCTGGCGGTGGGCAGACGCTTCGGCATCCGCTTCGTGCTGACCGAGGCGCTGATCGGCGGCGCCGCCATCGAGGCGACCGGCCTCTTCCTCCCCCCAGACACGCTGACCCTGTGTCGGACCAGCGACGCCGTCCTGCTGGGGGCGGTTGGTGGTCCGCAATGGGACGATCTCCCACCCCAGCTGCGGCCCGAGCGGGGACTCCTTGATCTCCGGCAGCACCTGAAGGTCTTTGCCAACCTCCGGCCGGCCCGGGCGCTGCCTCTCGCGGACGTCTCGCCCTTGCGGCCCGAACGGATCGCAGGCACCGACCTGCTGATCGTCCGTGAGCTGACGGGTGGCATCTACTTCGGCGAGCCGCGATACCGCTCCCGGCGAGAGGCCGTGGACACGCTCCGCTACGGCCGCGAGGAGATCGCCCGGGTGGCGCGGGTGGCGTTCACGCTGGCCCGAACCCGCCGGCGCAGAGTGACATCCGTGGATAAGGCCAACGTGCTGGCCAGCTCGCAACTCTGGCGGGAGGTCGTCGAGGAGGAGGCCCGGCGTTTCCCCGACGTCGCCCTGGAGCACATGCTTGTCGACACCTGTGCCATGCGGCTGGTGCGCGAACCGGCTGCGTTCGACGTGATCCTCACAGAGAACCTGTTCGGCGACATCCTCAGCGACCTGGCCGGAGGCGTAGTGGGCTCAATCGGCGTGCTGCCTTCGGCCAGCCTGGGTGCGGAGCCGCCCACCGTCTACGAGCCCGTGCATGGCGCCGCACCGGACATCGTCGGCCGAGGGATCGCCAACCCGCTCGGGGCGATCCTGAGCGTCGCGATGATGCTACGCCATTCCTTCGGACTGGCCCGGGAGGCCATGACCGTTGAGGAGGCGGTGGCTCGCGCGCTCCAACGGGGGCTCCGGACGCCGGATCTGGGAGGACGCGCAGGGACGGCGGAGGTGGGTGGAGCGGTGGCCACGGCAATCATCGACGCCGAAGGCAGCGTCCCCCCGGCCCGGGCAGGAGCGGCCCTCGATGGATAAGGGCGCCCGCAGAAATAGCACTCTCCTCCTCGATGGACCTGAGCGGGCGCCCGCCCGGGCCTACTTCAAGGCGGTCGGCTACCGGGACGAGGACCTGCGCCGCCCGCTCGTTGGCGTCGCCCACTCCTGGATCGAGCTCATGCCCTGCAACTTCCATCTCCGCGCGCTGGCGCAGAAGGTCAAGGAGGGCATCCGGGCCGCCGGGGGGACGCCTGTGGAGTTCAACACGATCGCGGTCTCCGACGGGATCTCCATGGGCACCGCCGGGATGAAAGCGTCCCTCGTCAGCCGCGAGGTCATCGCGGATTCGATCGAGCTGGTCGCTCGGGGGCACCTGTTCGATGGGCTGGTGATCCTCACCGGGTGCGACAAGACGATCCCGGCCGCCGTGATGGCCCTCCTCCGGCTCAATCTGCCCGGCTTCATGCTCTACGGGGGCTCCATCCAGCCGGGGCGGTACCGCGGCCGCGACGTCACCATTCAGGACGTGTTCGAAGCGGTCGGCGCCTACCAGGCCGGGAAGCTCTCGGCCGAAGACCTGCGCGAGATGGAAGATGTCGCCTGCCCCGGCGCCGGCGCGTGTGGCGGGCAGTTCACGGCCAACACCATGGCGCTGGCCTTCGCGATGATGGGCATTGCGCCGATCGGCAGCAATGACGTCCCCGCGACCGATTCCGCAAAGGAGGCGGTTGCCGTCCAGGCGGGGGGCCTGGTCATGGACCTCCTCCGCGCCGATCTCCGCCCGCGCGGCATCGTCACCCGCGGCGCGCTGGAGAATGCCATCGCCGCCGTCGCCGCGAGCGGCGGGTCGACGAACGCGGTGCTACACCTGCTGGCCGTGGCGCGCGAGGCGGAGGTCCCGTTGAGCCTTGACGACTTCGACCGGATCAGCGCCCGCACGCCCCTGCTCGCCGACCTCAAACCGGGAGGGCGGTTCACCGCCGTCGATCTCTACCGCGCCGGCGGCGAACGGCTGCTGGCCAAACGGCTCCTGGAGCTGGAGGTGCTACATCCCGAAGAGATGACCGTGAGTCGCCGTTCGATCGGCGAGGAAGCGCAGCGGGCCAGGGAGACGCCAGGCCAGGAGGTCGTCCGTCCGCCGGCCAGTCCGCTGAAGCCCTGGGGGGGCCTGGCCATTCTCAAGGGGAACCTCGCCCCCGAGGGCAGTGTCGTCAAGCTCGCCGGCAATGAGCGCCTCGCTCACCGTGGCCCGGCGCGCGTCTTTGAAAGTGAGGAGGAGGCCTTCGCGGCGATCGGCCGGGCAGAGATTGAACCTGGAGATGTGGTCGTCATTCGGTACGAAGGCCCTGTGGGGGGACCGGGGATGCGCGAGATGCTCGGCGTGACCGCGGCGCTCGTCGGCGCCGGACTTGGGGAATCGGTGGCGCTGGTGACCGACGGCCGCTTCTCCGGGGCGACGCGGGGGCTGATGGTCGGACATGTGGCGCCGGAAGCCGCACGCGGTGGCCCGATCGCCGCGGTCCGCGACGGCGATCTGATCACGCTGGATGTGCGGACCCGCCGCCTCGATCTGGAGCTCGCCGATGAGGAGGTCCACCGTCGCCTGGCGCGCTGGACACCGCCACCACCCCGCTACGAGTCGGGAGTGATGGCGAAGTACGCGCGTCTCGTCTCCTCGGCCGCATCAGGCGCGGTGACGCGCTAGGGAGCAACCCGGGCACGCCAGCCTGCGAGCGATGCGCATCAAAGGAGGCACAGTGAGTTGACATGGCCCTGCGGGCTTGGTATCGTCCTGGTGTTCGACGCCAGGTGTTGAACTGGCTCAAGAGAAAGGAGGTGAGGCCGAGAATGCATATGCAGACCCCGGCCCACCTGAGGAGGATGCGGGACTAAGGTCCCCCTCGGGACGAAAGTTTCAGCGTCCTGGCTCGATGGGCCGGGGCGCTTTTTTTTGGACCGCGGCACTCCGGCCCGCCCCTACCTTCGCGACCCCCGCCGACTGGCCGAAGAGGGAACCGGGCAGGGAACATCGTAGAATGCCAGGCATTATTCGACCGACCGCCGGACTCTGTCGCCGGAGCGCCTCCATGCCGCGGACCGCCGTCGCCCTCGCCGCCCTCCTGCTTCTCGCTGCCGCTCCCGCTCCGGCCGCACCTCCAGCGCGCGTGCTGGATCTCGGCTGGACTACCCAGGACCAGGCGATCAAGATCGTCGCTCACCTGGACCGGGCGGTGCATTTCCGTGCCACCACCAGCGGGAGCCGCCTGGTCGTCGATCTCTGGCCGGTCACCGACGCGGGGACTCGTGAGTTCGCCGTGAACGCCGGCGGGGTGGGGACGGTGCGGCAGCAGGCGCTGGAGGGCGGCATCGCCCGGCTCTCCATCTCCCTGCTCGGCGCGGCCCGCTACAAACTCTTCGCCCGATCTGACCCGCACAAACTGGCGGTGGTCATTCTGCCACCGTGGCGGGCGATGGTGCCTCTGCCGCCCAGTGTCTCCTACCGGCAGATGCGGGTGCGGACCGGCCGGGGCTGGACGGACGCGCACGCCGTCCTGGTTAACCTGTCCGACCCCCAGATCGCCCTGCGCCCGGCGCTGGGGTCGGGCGCGGTAGCTGGCCCCGAATCCACGGGCGCGGCGTCCACCCGCCACGACGCTCTCGCCGCGATCAACGGCGGCTTCTTCACCAAGAGGACCGGACAGCCGCTCGGTCTGGTCGTCATCGACGGGCGCCTGCTCTCCACCCCGATCAAGCGGCGGGCCGTCTTCGCCATCACCGCAGAGGGGCGCCCGGTCATCCAGCCCTTCACCTTCCGCGGCTCTGTGGAGACCGACAGCGGCGGCAAGATCCCCATCTCCGCGGTCAACCGGCCGCCGCGGTGGGGCGGGCTGGCCGTCTACACCCCCGAGTACGGCCCGCTGACGCCGGCGCACGCCCTGCACGCGGTCGTCGTGGCCGGAACCGTCACGGCCTTTCCCGCCGGACGGGTAGCGATTCCCGACGACGGGTATGTCCTCTCGGCCACCGCCGCCGAACGCCAACTGATCAGCCGCTACCTCCTCCTCGGACAGCAGGTGCGGCTGGATCTGGCCATCAGTCCCGGCAAGATCGTGCACGCCATCGGCGGCGGTCCCCGGCTGGTGCAGGACGGCGAGATCTCGGTGCCCTTCCGTTGGGAGTCGTTCGGCACCGCCTTCAGCCGGCGGCGGACCTCGCGCTCCGCGGTGGGCATCACGGCGGCCGGCAAGGTGCTGCTGGTCACGGTCGAGCGGTCGCGCCGCAGCACCGGGATGCACCTGCTGGAACTGGCCCGGCTGATGCGCGAACTGGGTGCGGTCCAGGCGATGAACCTCGACGGCGGGGGCTCCTCGACGCTGGTGGTCGGCGGGCGGGTCGTCAACCTCCCCGAGCGCGGCCAGCGCGGGGTGGCCTCCATGCTCCTCGTCGTTCGCAAACCCCCCGAGTAGCCGAGGGTTTACAGCTTCGTTGCACGGCCGCGGGTAAGATAGACCGCGGAGCCTCATGCTACTATGAACCCGCTGCTGGCCCCCCCACCGCGGGAGCAGATCTCCGAACTGATGGACCTCCCGCACCCCCGGCCCGCGATGGAAGCGTGTCTGGCGGAGTTGGAGCGGCTGAATCGCCTGCTGGGGGTGCGGCGGCTCGTGTGGCGCCACCTCCGGCGGTTCGTGCGCCCCGGCGACCGGATCCTCACCATCGCCGATGTGGCCACGGGCGGCGCGGACCTGCCGCGCGCCTTCGCCCTGTGGGGGCGGCGGCGGGGCCTCACCATCCGCACGATCGCCATCGACAACCATCCCACCACGGCGCTGATCGCCCGGGACCGCTCCCGCACCTTTCCGGAGATCCGCGTGCTCCTGGCCGAAGCGGGCGCCCTGCCGCTGGCCGACCACAGTGTCGACGTCGGCGTCTTCACCTCCGCCTTGCACCACCTGGCGCGGCCGGAGGCGCTGCGGGCGCTGCGTGAGCTCGACCGGGTCAGCCGGCGGGGGTTCATCGTGACCGATCTCGTGCGGGCCTGGGGAGCATATCTAGGCGCCCGCGCGCTTGCGCTCTTCCTGCTGCGCAGCCCGCTCACCCGCACCGACGGCCCGCGCTCCGTGCTGAGGTCCTACACGGTGCGCGAGGCCCGGGCACTCCTCCAAGATGCCGGCCTCTCCGGCGTGCGACTGACCCCGCATCCCCTCTTCCGCCTGGCCATGGTCAAAGAGACGTAGCGCGATGGGACGGACCGCGGAGGTCGTCATCGTCGGAGGCGGGCCGGCGGGCGCCGCGACGGCGGCCGCTCTGGCGCGGCGCGGGCGCGAGGTCCTCGTGCTGGAACGTGCGACCTTCCCACGCGACAAACTCTGCGGCGACTTCATCCATCCGCTCGGCGTGGCGGCGCTGGACCGGCTGGGTGTGCTGGACGAGATCCGGCCGCGGGCACGGGCGCTGCGGGGGATGATGATCGTCTCCCCGGCTGGGCGGGAGGTCTTCGCGCCGTTCCCCGCCGGCATCGGGCTCTCCGTGAGTCGCGCGGTGCTGGACGATCTCCTCCTCCGGGCGGCGTGGCGCGCCGGCGCGGTCGTGAAGACGGGCCGCGTCGTGCGCCGCGTGCTCCGCCGGGGTGACCGGTGGCGGATCACCACCGAGGAAGGCGAAGTCGCGGCCCGCGTCCTTATCGGCGCCGACGGCCTGCGGTCCACCGTGGCCCAGGCGGCCGGGTTGCGCGGCGGTCCCCCCCGGCGGGGACGCTATGCGATCGGCCTCCGCGTCCGCGGGCTCGGCACCTACGAGGGCTTCGCCGAAATGCATCTTGCCCGTGGGGCGTACTGCGGTGTCTCGGCCTTTCCCGACGGGCAGGCCAACGTCACCGCGGTGCTGCCGAAGGCGACGGTCGCCTTGAGGCGCGACGTTCTCGCGCAAGGACCGACGCGCGCGAGCATGCTCACCCTGCTGGCGTCCTTTCCTTCCCTGGTCTCGCGCCTCCGCCCCGCCGACCCGATCGGCCGCGCCCGCGCGATCGGCCCGCTGGCGCCGGCGGCCGGGCCGGTCGTGGGAGACGGAGTTCTGCTGGTGGGCGATGCGGCGTGGTTCACCGATCCACTCACCGGACAGGGTGTCAGCCTGGCGCTGACCGGGGCGCTGGTGGCGGCGGAGGTCATTGCTGGGGCGCTGCGCGCCGGGGATGGTCGCGCCGCCGGCCTCGCGGCGTATGCGCACTGGCATCGCGACCGGCTGAGCGCGCTCCGGCGGTTTCTCCGCCTGGTGGACTGGATCGCCCTGCGCAGCCCGCTGATCGAGCCGCTGGCGCGCGCCTGGCAGGAGCACCCCGCCCTCGTCTCGCGCTTCCTGAGCGTCATCGGCCACGGCGATCCGGTGAGCCGCGTGCTCGCCCCGACCTACCTCTCGCGACTGGCGCTGGCATGCATCTGGAGAGCGTAGTCACGGTCGCCGCGCCGTGGGAGCGGGTGTTCGCGCTCGCCGCGGACATCGAGCGCTGGGGGGAGCGGTTGCCCCACTACCGCCGGGTGCGCATCCTGGAGCGGGACGGCCGCCGCACGGTCGCAGAGATGGCGGCGCGCCGCGGTGCGATCCCCCTCCGGTGGCGCGCCGTGCAGGAGGTGCGCCCGGAGGAGCGGCGCATCCTCTTTACGCACATCGCCGGGCCGACGCGCGGGATGGCGGTGGAGTGGTTCTTCCTGCCCACCCCGGGCGGCGTGCGCGTGGGAATCCGGCACGACCTGCGCTGGCCGCCCCCGCTGCACTGGATCGCGGAGTGGGTCGTGGGCCGCTTCTTCATCGCGCACGTGGCCGGGAAGACGCTCAGGCGGATCAAGAGTCTCGCCGAGACCGGAGGAGACGCATGATGGACCGCAGACGCGTGGTCATCACCGGGATCGGGGCGGTCACCCCGATGGGCCTGGGGAGCCGGGGACTGCTGGAGGGGATGAGGGCGGCCCGCTCCGGCATCCGCCGGATCACCCGCTTCGATCCTGACCGCTTCTCCAGCCGGATCGCCGCGGAAGTCCCCGACTTCGATCCCCTCGCCTACATGGACACCAAGCGGGCCCGCCGCCTCGACCGCTTTGCCCAGTTCAGCGTCGCCGCGGCGCGGCAGGCCGTGGAGGATGCGAACCTGCACCTGGAGGATGAGGACCGCGACCGCTTTGGCATCTTCATCGGCGCGGCCCTCGGCGGCGGCGCCTTCGCCGAGGAGCAGCATGAGATTTTTCTGCGGGAGGGCCTCCGCCGGATCAAACCGACCCTGGCCCTCGCCGTCTTCTCCGGGTCGGCCTCCTGCAACATCGCCATCGAGTTCGGCATCACCGGGCCCACCAGCGCCAACTCCGACTCCTGCACGTCGGCGGCCATCGCCATCGGCGAGGCCTTCCGCACCATCCGCGACGGGGACGCGGACATCTTCCTCGCCGGCGGCGTGGAGTGCCCGCTGGCGCCGTTGATCTTCGGCGCCTTCGACCTGATCCACGCCATGTCCACGCGCAACGAGACTCCGCAGGCCGCCTGCCGTCCCTTCGACAGCGGCCGCGACGGCTTCGTCATGGGCGAGGGGGCGGCGATTCTGGTCCTCGAGGAGTACGGCCACGCCGTCCGCCGGAACGCGCCGATCTACGGCGAGATCCTCGGCTACGGCACGAGCAACGATGCCCATCACATGACCGCCCCCCTCCCCTCCGGGCAGCAGGCGGCGCGGGCGATGCGCCAGGCGATGGCCGGCGCGGGCCTGACCCCCGAGCAGATCGGCTATGTCAACGCGCACGCCTCCAGCACATCGCTGAACGATTCCATCG
>JACQGZ010000092.1 GCA_016199305.1 Armatimonadota bacterium
CGCCCGCCCACACTGCTTCAGGCGGTCAGTCTGGGTTTCGATCTCCTACATGGGCTGTGGCTGGATCCCGTCGCGGCGCGAGGACTGCCAGAGGAAGAGCACCGCGCCCTGCGGGTCGGCGAAGGCGGCCCACCAGCCCTGGCCCGGCACCTCTGTCTTCGGTTTGAGGATCGTGCCGCGGGCGGTCCGGATCTCCTTCAACTTGACGTCGATGTCGCCGACGTCGATGTATGCTTGGACGGAGGCGCGCTTTGGCACCTGCTTCACCCTGTAGATCCCACCGCCCGTCCCCCCTCCCGGGGGTGTGAAGAGGGTGTACTCCCTCCCCATGTCCTGAAAGGTCCAGCCGAACACCTTGCCATAGAAGTTCTTGGCCCGCTTCAGATCGCGGGTCGGGATCTCCACATGCACAAAGCCATGCATCCTTCTGCCTCCTCCCATCAGTCGGGGTGCCCCCGGGTCCCCCAGTCAGTTGGGTGGGGGTTGATGAGGAATCTCCAGGGCAGGGCGAGAAGTTCGCTCTGAGCCTGTGTGTTCCTTTCTGGAGGCAATCCGAAACAGGAGGGAGCCCCGTGACCTGGATGGGTGAGCGAAGTGACCCCGGCGAGGAACTGCTCACCGCTGCGGTGTCGCTCGACGCGCCGTGGGCCTTGCTCGAGCGGTTCAGCACGCTTGGACGGGACTCCGGAGGAAAGGCGGAACGGCAGGGCGTCGAGTACATCCGCCGGCAGCTCAAGCGCTGGGATGTGCCGCATACCCTCTACGAGCCCGAGTGCCTGATCAGCCTGCCGCGGCGCGCCCGGCTGGAGGTCCTGGCCCCTGAGCGGCGGGCGTTGACGGCGAAGACGCCGTCGATGGCCCTGTCCACGGGGGAGCGGTGGCGCCGGGGGACGCTGATCGACGTGCCGGCCCGAGGCGGGGAGGGCCTGGCGGCGATCTTCGAGCGGACCGGCCAGATCGATGCCGACGTGGCCGGGCAGGTGGTCCTGACGGACGGCTTCCCGTCGCCAGGCAAGGTCGCCGATCTGCAGGAGGCCGGCGCCGCCGCGGCGGTCTTCATCAGTCCCGGCGGGCGCATCCACGAGGGCATCTGCACGACCATCTGGGGATCGCCCGACCTCGATTCGATCGGGCGGAAGCCCAAGATGCCCGTGCTCGCCGTCAGCAAACCCGATGGAACCTGGCTTCGTGGCCTCGTCCAGTCCGGCCCGGTGAAGGTGCGCTACGCGACCAGGCTCGATGAGGGCTGGCGGCCGATTCCTGTCCTGGTGGCTGAGATCCGTGGGCGGGAGGAGCCGGAGGCGTTCGTGCTCCTGCACGGCCACATCGACTCCTGGCACGAGGGGATCGGCGACAACGCGACGGGCGACGCCACCCTGCTGGAGGTCGCCCGCGTCCTCTGGCAGCACCGCGACCGGCTCCGGCGGAGCGTGCGCATCGCCTGGTGGTCCGGCCATTCCCACGGCCGCTATGCCGGCTCGGCGTGGTATGCGGACGCCTTCGCGCTGGAGCTGGACGAGCACTGCATCGCGCACATCAATTGTGATTCGCCCGGCTGCCGGTGGGCTACGGTTTTCGAAGACGTCTACTGGATGAGCGAAGCGGAAGGGATCGGCCGGCAGGTCGTCAGGGACGTCACCGGCCTGGAGGCGGAGGGCGGACGGCCGCTGCGGGCCGGCGACATGTCCTTCAGCAACATCGGGATCTCCACGTTCTACATGCTCTCCTCCACGATGCCCCGGCCCCTGGCGAAGGAGAAAGGGTACTATTCCGTCGGCGGATGTGGGGGCAACATCGCCTGGCACACCGAGGACGACACGCTGCAGATCGCCGATCGGGAGAACCTGCTGCGCGACATCAAGGTGTACGCGGCCGCGGCGTACCGCGCGGCGAACGCCCCCATCGCGCCGTTCGATTTCACGGCCACGGCGCGGGAGTGCCGGGCCACGCTGCGCCGCTATCAAGAGGCGGCCGCCCCGCACCTCGACCTCCGCCCCGTCAGCGCCGAAGCCGAAGCGCTGGAGGCGGCCCTGGCCCGCTTTTATCAGCGGGCTCGCCCCCTGGCCGCCGCCGCCGTCGGCGATCCCAGGGTGCGGCGGATCAACGAGACGCAGCGCCGGCTGGCGCGGATCCTGGTGCCGATCAACTACACACGGGAGGGACGCTTCCGGCACGACCCCGCTCTCGACGTGC
>JACQGZ010000096.1 GCA_016199305.1 Armatimonadota bacterium
CGCGCCTCCCTCTGGCGGGTGTGGACCGCGGAGCCCTCCCTGTCGTTTCCAGGATGGACGACGATTCTCTCCGGCGCCCCCCCCGAGATCAGCGGGGTGACGACCAACTGGTATGAAGGCGCGGTCAAAGTCGATCATCTACTAGCGGCGGCGAAGCGCGGCGGCCGGGCGACCGCGGTGGTCGGCAATCCGGGGTGGGCACCGCTCTTTGCCGGCAGCATCGACGAGTTCATCGCCGTCAAGGATCCCTCGTACACCGACCTCCCTGCTATTCACGCCACGACCTTCGCCGTCACCAGGGCCGGAGAGCGGCTCATCCGCGAGGGGCGGGCCCGGCTGATCATCCTGCACTACCCTGCTCCCGACCTGATGGGCCACGGATCGGGGGGAACGAGCCAGCCTTACGGGGATAGCGTGCGCGCCATCGACGAAGATCTCACCCGGCTCCTCGGGGGCGTGAACCTGGCCACGACCACCGTGCTCATCACCTCCGACCACGGCCACATCGATGCGGGCGGACACGGCGGCTGGGAACAGGTGGTGCGGGAGGTCCCGCTGATGCTCCTCGGCGCCGGCATTCAACCGGACGAGGGATTCGACCCGGCGCGCCAGGCCGACATTGCGCCGACCGTGGCCGCGCTGCTGGGGATCTCGGTGCCGGCCCACAGCGTCGGGCGACCCCTGGATGAAGCGCTGACGGATATCCCCGCGGGCCTGGAGCAGCGGTGGGGACGGCAGCAGGCGCGGTTCTTCGACGCGTACTCTGTAGCGGTCCTGGGTCGGCACGCTCAGGTCCTGACAACCCCCCTGGGCGGTCCAGACCCCGAAGCGATTCGGAGGGTCTCCGACGAACTCTCCCGCCAGATGGCGGAGTGGCGGGCACGGGCGCTGGCGCGCGACCGCCAGCGGCGGCTGCCCTTTGCGGTCCTGGCCGCCATCCTCCCGCTGGGGTATCTGCTGATCGGCCGGCCGCGGCGCGACCTCCTCCCCGCGCTGGCCGGCACCGCGGTCTTCTTCGGCGTCAACTTCGGGTTGTTCTTCGGCAAGGGATATTACTATTCGCTCAGCGTGATCAACCGTCAGGAGCTGCTCGAACCGTTCTTCAAGGCGCGCACGGTCGACGCCGCGATCGCCATCGTCGCCGGGGCGCTCGTGGCGGGGTGGGCCGCGCGCCGCCGCGGTCTGCGGGCGGGCGCCCTGGCCGGGCTCAGCACCGCCTACCTCGCCGCGTACGCGGTCGTGCTGCAGGCGCTCTACTTCATCGCCCTCTGGGGGATCCGCTTCCCGTACTACCTGCCCGATCTGCGGCTGGGGTTCAAGTTCTACCTCGACCTGCTGGCGCTGACGCCGGTGGGGGTGCTGGCGGTGCCTCTGGTGGGGGTGAGTCTCTTCGGGTACGGGCTGGGACGGGGCAGCGACCGGCTCTTCGGCAGGGGGAGCGGACGGCCGGGGGCCGCTACACCGGGTAGCCCATCATCTGCAGCTGCTCCCGGCCATCGGGAGTCAGCCGCTCCGGCGTCCACGGGGGACTCCACACAAAATCGACCCTAACGGTCTCCACCCCGATCGCCTGCAGTTTGTTCTCGATCTCGCCGGCGATGGCCGGGCCGACCGGGCAGCCCATCGCCGTCAGCGTCATCTTGATCTGCACGGCGTGGTCGGCCTGCGCCAGATCGTAGATCAGGCCGAGGTCCCAGATGTTCACCGGGATCTCCGGGTCGAAGATCGATTGCAGCACTCCGATCACTTGCTCTTTCGTAACGGTGTCCTCGCCCATGTCTGCCTCCGCGGCCCGCGGCCGCTGTGGTGCGTCTTGATTGTATCGCCGCCTTCCCGATCCCACCAGGGCGCGGCCCGCCGCCGGAGGGCGCCAGGGTGCCGCGGCGGGGAACGCGAACAACAGGGGCGATGAGACGACTCCGCCTGTTGATCTTGCTGCTGCTGGCCGTCCTGTTCGTCCTGGCCCCGACGCTGGCCCGCTGGTATACGGATTGGCTCTGGTTCGGCGAGGTGGGATACCGCCGCGTCTTCTGGGTCCCGCTCCTCTCCCGCATCGGAGTGACGCTGGCGGTTGGCGGCCTGCTCTTCCTGCTGCTCTTCCTCAACGTGCTGCCGATCCTGCGGCGCTTCCGGCAGGCGCCCGACGTGATCGACCTCGAGACGCGCGGGCGGGGGCGGTTTGCCGCGCGGCTGCGCCGCCGCTTCGCTGCCGTGCGCCTCGCGGCGATCGTCATCGGCGTGGTCGCCTTCTTTGTCGGCCTGGGGGTCTCGGCGCGCTGGACGATGTTCCAGCAGTTCGTCCATGCCGTCCCCTTCGGCGCGGCCGATTCCCTTTTCGGCAAGGACATCGGATTCTTCATGTTCTCGCTGCCGGTCTACCAGTGGGCGGCCACCTTCCTCTTCCGGTGGCTCGTCATTGCGCTGATCATCGTCCTGATCGGCTCCTACCTGGATCTGGCGCCGCTGCTCATCCGCGGGCTCTGGTCCGTGCCCGCGCGCGTCCGCGCGCACGTCTCGCTGCTGGTCGGGCTGATCCTGCTGGTGCGCGGGTGGGGCTTCTGGCTGGACGCCTACGCGCTGGTGTACTCCCCCACCGGCGTGGTGACGGGCGCGGGGTATACGGACGTGCGCGTGGTCCTGCCGGCGCTGCGGGTCCTGGCCATCTTCTTCGCCCTCGCCGCGGTCTTGATGTTCGCCAACGTGCGCCTCCGCACGCTGCGCGTCGCCGCGGCGGTCGTGCTCGTCACGGCGGCGGCCTGGCTGGTCGGGCTGCACCTGGCCCCGGGGGTGGTGCAGACGCTGCGCGTCCGCCCGAGCGAACTGACGCTGGAGACCCCGTACATCCAGCGCAACATCCAGGGCACGCTGGCCGGCTACGGGCTGCACCGGGTCACCGAGCGCGACTTCCCCGGGCGACCGGTCACCGC
>JACQGZ010000093.1 GCA_016199305.1 Armatimonadota bacterium
GACCGTGGCCTCGTGCGCCACGGGACTCGTCCACGCGGCCAGCCGCAGCGGCACCCCGGCCGGCAGGGGCGTGGGGAAGAGCACCAGCGCCCCCCGCCGGCTGACGTCCTGGGTGACGCCCCAGATCTCCTTGCCGTCCAGCTGGATGCGAATAGGCAGGTGCCACCGCCACCGCCGGCTGCGGCGCCGGTCGAGACGCCACTCCACCGCCCCCAGCGGCCGGCCGACCTCCTGCAGGAACTTGCGCTGGGCAAACAGGATGACGAAGGTGGCCAGGAAGTCGCGGATCTCGGGGTGGATGCCCCGCAGGTTCAACCCCACGTGCGTGCCGTTCGCCGTCTCCCGCTGGAAGGCCACCTCGCCCTCCATCCCGATGCGGTCGTCGAACCAGAGGAACTGGATCCACACGCGGGCCGCCTCCAGCGGCGCCTTGGGGACGATCAGCCCCGCGCCCTCCTCGTGGATGTCCACCAGGACCCCCACGCCCACATCCCCTTCATCGCTGGCGTAGCGCACCGGGATCGCCACCGGGACGCGGTAGAGGCCGCGGCGCTCGACCTTCTTCAGCGTGAACCAGATGGCCCAGATGGCCAGCCAGATGTTCAGCGTGGCCCAGAGTATGGTAGCGATGTAGGCCGGCGCATTCGGTTCCAGCCCCCCGGCGAACCGCACCGTACCCAGGTAGACGCCCAGGTCGTTGGTCAGAAAGACAAGCCAGACGGGGATGAGGACCCGCCACGGCGGAGCGTCGCTCTCGACCTCCCGCAGCACGGGCCGATCGCGCCGCACCAGGAGGTCCACCGTGCTCTTGATGTACGTGTAGAACCGCACCATGTTGTAGTGCTCGTTGTACAGCGCCATCCCGTGGCCGCGGGCGGCCAGCTTGTAGGCGCCCAGCAGCAGGCCGTAGGTGAGCCCGAAGCGGAGCAGGAAGGGGGCGGCCGGCGCACTCACCGGCAGGATGCCCGTGATGAGAAAGACAGCCGGCGCCGCATAGAAGACCGCCTTCGGGAAGCCGTCGAAGTAACTGGTCATCGAGGCCAGGTAGGAGATCCGCTGGGCCGCGGTCAGCCCGGGGAGGCGCAGCGGGTTCTCGTGCCGCAGGACCTGCATCGCCCCCTGCCCCCAGCGCAGGCGCTGCGCGTGGTAGGGTCCGGCGGTGGCCGGCGCCAGGCCGTAGGCCAGAATCTCGTTGTGGTAGACCGACCGCCAGGCGCGGGCGTGCAGGCGGATGGAGGTGTGCAGGTCCTCCGCCTGGGTCTCGGTGGCGAAGCCACCGACGTCCTCCAGGGCGCCGCGCCGGAAGACCGCGCACGACCCCGAGAAGACCGCCGCGTTGAAGCGGTCCTTCCCCGGCTGGATCACCCGGAAGAAGAGCACCTGGTCGTGCCACGACTTACGGGCCTCCACGTCGTAGCGGTGCTGGTAGGAGTCGACGTTGTAGAAGTCATAGGGCGTCTGGACGAAGGCGACGCGCGGGTGCTCGAAGTAGCCCAGCGTCTGATCGAGGAACTCCGGCAGGGGGACGTGGTCGGCATCGAAGACAGCGACGAACTCCGCGGCGCTCCCCCGCAGGGCCTGGTTCAGCGCCTGCGCCTTGCTCCACCCGATGCCGGGGAAGGCGACATAGCGAACCCCCAGTTCTTCCGCCAGGCGCGCGATCTCCGGCCGGGCGCCCTGGTCGAGCAGGATGGTCTGATGCGGATACCGGATCGCCCGCGCACCCAGAACCGCGCGCCGGACCAGCCAGACCGGTTCGTCTCCCGTGGGGATGAACACGTCCACGCTGAGCCCCGGAGGAGCCGGTGGGGCCTGGCGGCGCGTCAGGCGCCAGACCGTAAAGAAGAACATTGCCGCGGCGGCGAGCCCGTACGCCTCCGCGCCCCAGAGGGGGATGGCCAGCCACAGCGCTTCGCGGTTCAACGTGGCCACCAGGCGCCACACGATGTAGTACGCGCCGGCGGCCAGGGCCACGACCGAGGCCGCCTGGCTGATCCACTCGCGGGCACGAACAGGGGAGGACGCGATGCGGTCCATCACGCCCTTTTCTGCCCAACCGGGTGAGGTTCTAGGCCGGTTCCTCGCGACGCCGGTACATGAAGAGGGAATAGTCGAGGTTCTGCGCGGCCACGCCCAGCTGGCGCAGCATCGCCATCGCCTGCGCGCGGTGGTGTACCTCATGGAAACAGAGCTGGCTGGCGATATCCCCCCGGCTGGCGGTGATGATGATCGTCTTGGCCGGCTGTGGGACACGGTACTCGACCGGCGTCTCCCAGTCGGTGATCTCCGCCAGCGTCCGCCGCGTCTGCGGCATCTGTTCCGCCCAGGCGGCCTCCAGTTCGGGGAAAGTGGGCTGGCGCTGCGCGCTGATCGGCCACTGCTCTCGCGGCCCCGGCGCCGTCCCCGGATCTCGCAGCCGTCGGGCATACAGCCACTCCGCCGACGCCATCTCGATCATCGTCGCTTGCAGCGTGCGGTGGGCAAAGGGAAACTCCTGTGTATACTGCTCCTGGCTGAGCGGCCGGACCCAGTCGAAGAGTTTCCCGCGGGCCTGGGTCAGGTAATCGTAGACGCGGACGAAATCCATCTTCTCCTCCTCACCGCTGCAGGACATGCTGCAGCGCGGCTTCCAGTTCAGGATAGCGGAAGGTGAAATCCGACTCCACCAACACCGAGGGGTGGATCCGCTGGCTCGCCAGCAGCTCGCGGCCCAGTTCGCCCATGACCGCGCGCAGCAGGACCGCCGGCGCCGCAAAGAGGGCCGGCCGGCGCAGCACCCTCGCCAGCGTGCGTGTGAACTCCCCGTTCGTCACCGCCTGCGGGGCCACGACATTCACCGGTCCCGCCACGGCGTCGGCGGCCAGCAGGTGCTCTGCCGCGGCCACCCAGTCGTCGAGGGCGACCCAGGGCAGATACTGCCGGCCGCTGCCCAGCCGCCCGGCCAGCCC
>JACQGZ010000091.1 GCA_016199305.1 Armatimonadota bacterium
CAGGACTACGCGCTGTTCCCTCATCTCGACGTGGCCAGCAACGTCGCCTATGGCCTGTCCCGGGCGGACGATCGCCAGTCTCGCGTGAGAAACATACTTTCGCTGGTAGGGTTGGCCGGCCTCGAATCTCGGATGCCCCACGAGCTTTCCGGCGGGCAGCAGCAGCGCGTCGCCCTGGCCAGGGCGCTCGTGACCAGTCCGGCCGTGCTGCTGCTGGATGAGCCGCTGGCCAACCTCGATGCCAAGTTGCGGGAGGAGATGCGGTTCTACATCCGCCAGCTGCAGCGCGACTTTGGGATTACAACCATCTACGTGACCCACGATCAGAGCGAGGCGATGGTGCTGGCCGACCGGATCGCCGTGATGAAAGACGGCGCCCTGCAGCAGGTGGGCCGGGCCGAGGAGATCTACCGGCGCCCGAGCAATGCCTGGGTGGCCGAGTTCATCGGTCTCTCCAACTTCATCTCCGGAGCCGTTGCCGGCGGCGAAAACGGTCGGCTCATTGTGCGCACGGTCGCGGGTACCTTCACGTGCACAGGCGAGATCGATCAGGGTGCGGTCCTCATCTGCGTGCGACCGGAAGCGCTGCACTTTGATAGACAGCTGCCCAACCGGCTGAGCGGCGTGGTCCGGGAGCGCGTCTTCCTGGGCAACCTGTTCGACTACCGGATCGAAGGCCCGCAGGGGCTGCGGCTGCGCGTGCAGGCGGACCCGTCTCATGCCTTCCCGCCGGGCGCAACGGTGCAGCTGAGCTTCGATCCCGCGGAGGCATGGGCCATCCGTGCCGGAGAGGAGCGGGCGTGAGCGGCGTGCAGGCCACGGTGGCCGTCCGGCCGCGAGCGGCTGTGCCGCGGCGGTTTCCCTGGGTGAGTTTCCTCATCCTCCCCACCATCCTCTTCCTGGCAATCTTCCTCATTCTTCCCTACGCCAACATGGTGCGCATGAGCTTCCTGGTGAAGCCGGCCACGGGGGCTTACCTGCCGCAGTTCACCTTCGCCAACTACCTCCGGGCGCTGCTCGACCCGTTCCACTGGCGGATCATGGGCAACACCATCTGGTACGCTGTGCTGACGACCGTGCTGGCCCTGATCCTGGGCTACCCGCTCGCCTACCACCTGGCCCACGCCTCGGCGAGGCGGAAGCGGTGGCTGCTCGTGCTCATCGTCTCGCCATTGCTCGTGAGCGTGGTGGTGCGCGGCTTCGCCTGGCTGATCCTGCTGGGCCGGGTCGGGCTGCTCAACCAGTTCGTCCAGTGGGTGGGGGGCAGGGAGGTGATTTTGATCGGCAAGCCGGCCGGGGTGATCGTGGGACTGGTCCACGTCTTTGTTCCCTTCATGGCCCTCGCCATCGCCGGCGCGCTGCAGAATGTGCCGCCGGACGTCGTCCGGGCGGCGCGGTCCCTGGGGGCCAGCCCCTGGCGGGCCTTCTGGCGCGTCACCTGGCCGCTGTCGCTGCCCGGTGTGCTGGCCGGCACCGTGCTGGTCTTCGTCCTCGCCGTCAGCTCCTACGTCATCCCGATCATGCTCGGCGGCAGCAATGTGCTCGTCATTCCCATGCTTGTCGTGCAGACGCTTCTCGATGCGTTCAACTGGCCGCTCGGTTCGGCCCTGTCCATGGTTTTCTTTGCCCTGACGGCCGTCGTGCTTGGTGCGTACCTTAAACTGATGAACCGGGCCATGCGCTGGACCCCATGAGACGGCGAAACGACCCCCTGCTTAGCGCGACGGTCAGCCTGATCTACGTCTTCTTGCTCGCGCCGATCGTCATCGTCATCCTCTCCGCGTTCAACGCCGGGGACTTCCTGCGCTTCCCGCCCCAGGGGCTGTCGCTGCGGTGGTTCGTCCGGGCGGCGCAGCTGGAGCCGTTTGTCCGCAGTTTCGTCTTCAGTCTCCGGCTGGCCGCCGTGGTGACGCTGGTAAGCACAGTGCTGGGAACGATGGCCGCCTTGTACGTCGTGCGCCACGCCGCGCGCTTTCGCGACCTGCTGCGGATGGCGATCGTGGCGCCGCTGCAGTTCCCGGCCATCCTCACGGGCATCGCGCTGTTGATCTTCTTTCTGGCCACGGGGATTGGGACGCGCGGGATGCGGGCCCTCTTCATCGGCCATACGCTGGTGGCCCTGCCCTTCGTCTTTCTGACCGTGTCCGCAGTGCTTGTCGGCTTCGACCGCTCGCTGGAGGAGGCGGCACGATCCCTGGGGGCCGGCCCCCTCGTGGCCTTCTGGCGCGTGACCCTCCCCCTGACCAAGGGGGGGATCATCTCCGGCGCACTGTTTGCCTTCATCACCAGTTTTGACCAGTTCGCGATCTCCTTGTTGCTGGTGAGCGTCGGCAACACAACCCTGCCGATTCAGCTGTACGACTACCTCCGGTGGTCGTTCGATCCGGCGGCCGCAGCGGTCTCCACAGTGAGCGTGCTCATGAGCGTGGGGATCGTCGTCCTCATCGATCGGCTGGTCGGGCTGCAGGCCATCACCTGGGGTGGTCCGCGCTGACCGCCGGTCGCATCCCCTCGGAGGACGCATGACCTCCCGGTCGTATCGCGTCGCCATCGACATCGGCGGCACGTTTACCGACCTGGCTCTGGCGCACGACCCTTCGGGCACACTGCGCTGGCACAAAGTCCTGACGACCCCGCGCGATCCCGCGGAAGGGGCGCTGCGCGGGCTGGCCGAGCTCTGCGCGGGCAGCGGCATCACCATGCGCGACATCGACACCCTCATTCACGCCACGACCCTAGTGACGAACGCGATCATCGAGCGCAAGGGCGCCCGCACGGCCCTGCTCACCACCGACGGGTTTCGGGACACGCTGGAGATGGGCAAGGAGCAGCGCTACGATATCTACGACCTCTTCCTGCGGTATCCGGAGCCGCTCGTGCCGCGGCGCTGGCGCGTCGAGGTGGCCGAGCGGGTCACCCGCGACGGCGACGTGCGCGTGCCCCTGGAACGCGACGCCCTCCGGCCCCAGGTGGAGCGCCTGGCCGCGGAGGGCGTCGAGGCGATAGCCGTCTGCTTCCTCCACGCCTACAAGAATCCCCGGCACGAGCGGGAGGTGCGGGATTTCCTCCAGGCGGAGTTTCCTCAGATCGCGGTCTCCATCAGCAGCGACGTGAGCGCGGAGATCAGGGAGTACGAGCGCACCGCCACGACGGTGTGCAACGCCTACGTGCAGCCGCTGGTCGATCAGTATCTGCGCCGGATCGAAGCGGCGCTGCGCCGGGAGGGCTTCCAGGGGCAATTTCTGCTGATGCTCTCCGCCGGCACCCTGGCCACGGCCGACGTCGCCCGCCGGTTCCCGGTGCGGCTGCTGGAATCGGGGCCGGCGGCGGGCAGCCTGCTGGTGGGGTACCTCGGCCAGTCAATCGGCCGGCGGGAGCTCGTTGGATTTGACATGGGCGGCACCACCGCGAAGATCTCCCTGGTGCGCGACGGCCGCCCCGCGGTGGCGCCAATGACGGAGGTGGCGCGCGTCCACCGCTTCAAGCCAGGTTCCGGTCTGCCGGTGAAGACGCCGGTCGCGGACATGATCGAGATCGGCGCCGGCGGGGGCTCGCTGGCCCAGGTGGACGCGCTGGGGCTGATGCGTGTCGGGCCGGAGAGCGCCGGGGCCGATCCCGGACCAGCCGCCTACGGTCTGGGCGGAACGTGGGCCACGGTGACCGATGCCTGCGTGGTGCTGGGCTACTTCGACCCGGCGGCGTTCCTCGGCGGCCGCATGCGACTGGACGCGCAGGCCGCCCGGGCGGCCGTCGCGCGGGCCGGAGAGCCGTTGGGCCTCGATCCTGTCCAGAGCGCCTGGGGCATCTTCGCCATCGTCTGCGAGAACATGGCCCAGACGGCCCGCCTCTACCTCATCGAGCGCGGTCAGGATCCGCGCCGGTTCGCGCTGATGGGGTTCGGCGGCGC
>JACQGZ010000107.1 GCA_016199305.1 Armatimonadota bacterium
CGATCGTCTTGGTCGCCGCGGTCACCTCTTCCGGCCAGGTTGAGGGCGGCCTGCCGGGTCTCCAACTCGATCCGCTGTCGCAGTACTCCGCTGTCGCAGTACGAGGAGGCCGTCCACCTGCTCATAAAGCTCCTCAATCAGACAAACTTGGCGTGACCGCCGGCAAATTCCGCTGCCCAAAGCCGTACTCCGGCGCCTGGGGCTGGTCGTCGGTCACGCCGGGAGCAGGGTGAGCCCTGCGCGGCGCGCCGCCGCGTTGAGACCGCTGTCCCAACAGGCAAAGTTGACCTCGCCCAACTGGTCCCGCATGACCAGCGCCGATGCCAGGTGCACGGCATCGTAGGCGCGTAAGCGGTACCGTTCGGCCAGCCGGCCGGCCGCGCGGACCAGAGCCTCAGCGACCTCAAACCTCAGATACCGGGACCAGTCTCCGTCGAGATCTCGCACGGAGCGGCGGTACTCCGCAGGGGCCAAGACGCCTCCGCGGCACCGGCGGGCGAATGCGGCTCTGGCCTCGACATACGCCACCATGGACGTGGCCACGATCTCTGCCTCGTTTACGGCCTTGACGACGACCGTTCTGCCTCGCTCCTCCACGTACAGCTTTACCAGCGCGCTCGTCTCCAGGTACAAGTTCACCGGCGCTGCTCGATCACGGCCTCGGCCACAGTCCGCCCCGTGATACGGGCGGGCCGCCGGGCGCCGCGGGGCTTGCCTCCATCCCACCGCGCCAGGCCCATCCCCAGGAGCCGCTCCGCCCGCTCTCGTTCAGGCCTGGTCGCTGCCGGCCCGAGGACAGCGACCGGGCGTGCTCGCGTCGTGACGACAATCCGCTCCCCCTGCCGGGCCCGTCGCAAGTAGTAACTGAGCCGCGTCTTGAGCTCCCGGACACCCACCGTTCCCATACGCTCCTCCCAGGCTCCCTTTGTGGTCACATACTATCGATTTGTGACCACAAACGTCAAGGCGGAGATCAACACACTTACATCCCCCCTCAGCCTGTCCCCGGGGGACCGGACACTGTCAATGAACCGGCGCCGGAGCGGCTAGACCGGCCCGCCGACCGCCCGCTCCAGCTGGGCCCGGGCCGTGTTGAACGCCAGCAGGGCCTGCACCCGCGCCGCCTCGGCCTGCGCGAGGGCGGCCTGCGCGGTGATCACCTCCAGGTTCGTCCCCACCCCTTCGCGGAAGCGCACCTGGGCGATGCGGAGGGCCTCGCGGGCCGACTCGATCGTCTTGGTCGCCGCCGCCACCTCTTCGGCGGCCGCCGACAGGTTGAGGGCGGCCTGCCGCACCTCCAGTTCGATTCGCTGTCGCAACTGCGCCTCCACGACCTTCAGCGACTCCAGGCGCAGTTCGGCCTCCTTGATCTTCGCCGCGGTCACCCCGCCATCAAAAATCGGAAAGGTGGCCGATAGCATAACTGACCAACCTAGCGTGATGTTGGTGGGGGAGGAGCCGTCGCCGCTCACCATCCCCACCAGCCCGACCACCGGCCGGACGCCGGACCTGGCCAGCTCGATCGCCGCCTGCGCAGCCTCCACCCGCGCCTTGTGCTCGGCGATCTCCGGCCGCTGCGCCAGCCCCTTGGCGACCAATTCGGCCACCGGGGTCGGCACCGCCACGACCTCCATCGACTCCTGCGGGCGCAGCGGAGTGTCCACCGGCAGCCCCATCACCGCCGCGAGACCCTGGGTGGCCAGGGCCACGTTGTTGCGGGTGCGGACGAGGACCTGACGGGCCTGCGCGACGCTGACCTCGGCCTGGATCTCGTCGAAGCGCGCGGAGGTGCCGGCGCGCACGCGGGCCTGGGCGATGCGCAGCGTCTCCTCGGCCTGCGCCAGCGACCGCTGCGCGGCATCCACGCCGGCCTGCGCTCCTAAGACCTGAAAGTAGGCTAGCTTGGTGTTCAGGATGATCTCCTGCTTGGTCCGCTCCAGCGCGGCCTCCGTGCCGCGCACCCCCGCGGCGGCGAGGGCGATCTGCGCCTCCAGGCGCCCGCCGGTGTAGATGGGGTACTCGTAGATGATGCGCGCGTCGAACAGGTTGGGGGACAACGGCAGCGTGATCGTGATGGGCGTCGGCTGATCGGGGAAGGTATTGGCCGGAATGACAATCGTGATGGCGCGCTCGTTGGTGCGCGTGTACGAGACGACGCCGCGGGCCGCCCCGGCCTTCGCCCGTTCGGCCGCCTCCAGCTGCGCCCGGATGATCTGCACCTCGAAAGCGGAGATGCGGATGGCCAGGTTGTTCTGCAGCGCCTGGGTGAGGGCCTGGGCCAGCGTCACCGGCCGGCCTTCCTGCGTCTGAGGCTGGGCCGGAGTCTGAGCCGGGGCCTGGGCTACGGCAGACGGGGCGGCCTCGGCCGCCGGCGCCGCGCCGGCCAGCGCCCCAGCGGCGACGACAAATATGCATACCATCAGCATGGACGCTTTCACGGGAAAACCTCCAGATTTGTTTGGGACGGAGAACCGTATGAATTGTAAGGGGAGAGGGAACCTAGCGCCAGCGGGCGAGGCCGGGGTCGTTGGCGATCATCCAGGCCTCGTTGAACCGCCAGGGGGGGAGCGCGCCGGGCCGGACCGTCACCGACTGGCGGGTCCAGACCACGGCCTCGCGCTCCAGCGGTTTGCCCTCGGGGTCGTGATTCCACCTCACGTCCTGAATCAGGAACCAGACGAAGTGCAGATAATCGGAGGCGACGATCTCGGTGATCTGCATGGACCCGGCATCGAAGAGGCCGACGGGCGACTCGTCCCGCTCATCCCGCCGGTCCAGCAGCAGGACGAAGGGGTTGCCGACGCCGTCGGCGCCAACGCCCACGAAGTGCTTCGACCAGCCGAGTTGACCCCAGTAGGCGTGGGCCTGGTGAGTCTCCCGCACCAGGTCGAGCGCGGTGGCCACCGGCGGTACCCCGAGTAGTTGCTCGCCGAGGAGAAAGCCGCCGTTGAAGACGCCGAGCACCTGGCGGAATGAGGCGGGGAAGGTCAGACCGAGCGACTTTTCGGCCCTGGTGATGTGCAGTGGGAGCGCGCCCGGGTTCAGTCTCAGCACGCCGGGCGCAAAATAGCCCAATTCCTGCTTGATTTCCTCAGGCGTCATCCGGCCCCCCATTCCTCCCACAGGCAGTTGTGCCCATGTGGGCGGAACAGCAGGCGCGAACTTTCCGGGCGGGGACTCAGACGTGCCGGCTGGGGTAGACGAGGACCTCTCCGTGCTCGTTGACGCCCTCGTAGACGATCAGCGAGAGGTAGCGGTCCGCCATCTTCTCCTTGGGGACGGCCGTCTCGATCAGCACGCCGATGCCGACCAGTTCGGCGCGGAACTCCCGCACCAAGTCGAACACCCCTCGGGCTGTGCCCCCCCCACGAAGGAAATCGTCGATGAACACCACTTTTGCACCGGGGGGGATCGCCCGCAGCGGCAGCGTCATCGTCTGGACCATCCGCGACGAGCCGGAGACGTAGTTGACCGACACCGACGGGCCCTCCGTGATGCGGCCCTCCCGGCGGATCGTCACCATCGGGACGTTGAAGGCCCGCGCCGTCTCCAGGGCCACCGGGATGCCCTTGACTTCCATCGTCAACACCACGTCCGGCCGCGGCTCCCCCAGCAGGGTGGCGAACGTCTGACCCATCCCCGCGGCGAAGTGCGGGGTGGAGATCAGGTCGGTGGTCTGGAGGAAGCCTCCCGGCAGAACGCGGGCCGTGTCGCGCAGGCGGCGGCAGAGTTCCTCCACCAGGGCGCGGATCTGGTCCCGGCTCATCTGGGGCAGGTAGCGGACGCCGCCGGCGGCCCCGGCCAGGGTTTCCACCTTGCCTAACTGGAAACGGTCGAAGGCCTGGCGCAGGAAGCCGAGGTCCTCGCTGATGGTGGACTTGGCGGCCCCCAGCAGTTCCATGAAGGTCGAGAGCGAGAACAACTGGTAGGGATGGCTGAGGAGGCGGTGGGCCATCACCACCATGCGCTCGCCGCGCCGGAGGCGCCCCGGCCGGGCGCGCCCGCGCGTCCGCGGAGTGGCCGCTTCCCGCACCCCCCTGGCTTCCCGTGCGGTCTCCCGTGCCGTCAGTGCGGTCCCTCCCTGCGCAGCACCTGCCGGATGACGGCCAGGTTCTCCGGGTGCTCCTCGTCGGCGTCCAGGGCCAGTTCCGGCCGCCGGATGACGACCGCCCGCGCGGCCAGCCCGGTGATCTCCTGGGCCCGCGTCTCCAGATCCTTGATGGAGAGGCGGCCGGACGAGAACTTCATCACCGTGGACCACCCGAACAACTGCGCCATCAGCCACGGCTTCTTGCGGGCCCGCAGCACGCGTTCGGCGAAGTCGCGCACCTTGTCCACGACGCGGGGGCTGAACAGGAACACGCTGCCCCCGGTGAACGCGCCGTCGACCACCCGGATGAACGTCTTGCGGGCCCCCGGGTACCGGTCTTCCAAGACGGACTGTGGGACGATGGGGTAGTAGAAGTCGGCCGCCTCTTTCGCGCAGGCCCCGAGGAAGTCCTCCAC
>JACQGZ010000108.1 GCA_016199305.1 Armatimonadota bacterium
CGAGGCGGGGCGGCGGGCGGGGTGCCGGACGGTCTTCATCGACTACCGCTACGACGAGCCAAGACCCGAGACGTTCGACTTCGCGACCGACTCCCTTGTGGGTGCGGCGGAGTGGATCTGCGCCGCAGCTCCGGCGGGGGGGTAATTGCGTTCGGTTGCGGTGGTCCGCCCTCTAAGGGAGACTCGGGTGTCAGTAGTGGTATCGCGCCTGCAGAAAATCGATTCGGTCTTCGCTCACGCGGTACACGATTCGGTGCTCTTGCGTCAGCCGACGTGACCAGACGCCGGGCGCCAGGTACTTGAGGGGCTCCGGCTTGCCGACCCCGGCGAACGGATCTCTCACAATCGCCCTGATGAGGTCAAGCGCTCGCAGCGCCGTCTTCCGGTCCGTTTCGACCCAATGGCGGAGATCCTCAATGAACTCGGGGTGGAAAATGGTGTCGCGGGCCCTGCGGCCCCCCGAATCCCGGCGGCTACTTCCGCTCAAGCCCCAGCTCGTTCCGCAGGGCTTCGACTGTCCGCGGCTTGCCCGTGCGCGCGATGGCTCGCCCCAGCGCTCTCAGAAGCCGCTCGGCATTTTTCGGCGACCGGAGCAGATGTGCGGTCTCCTGCAGCCCGGCAAGCTCTTCCGCCGCGATGAGCGCCACTTCCGGCTTGCCCCGCCGGGTAATGATCACCGTCTCCCGATCCTCAACGGCGCGACTCATGAGACTGGCTAGGCGAGCTCGTGCATCCGTATATGTGGTCTGAACCGGCATTGGCATCACCTGCTATCCTTGGGCGAGTTATTGTACGGGTTATCTGTACTGTACAAAATAACTGTACATAATTCGCGCCCTGCCGTCAAGGGCGCCCTGCCGCACCCTGCGTCTTGAGGTATGAGTGGGGCGAAGTGCCGGTCGAGCACCGATACGGACTCATGGTGGATTCGTGCTGCCGACGGTGGTTGTCATCCGCGTTCCCCGGTATCTGGCCGAGGCGGTGTCGAGCGGCATGTGGCCGGCGCCTGCGGGCCGAGGACGGACCGGTGGTCCTGCTGGGCCGGCGGGCGGCCGAGGGGATGGGCAAGTCGGTCGGCGATTCCATCAGCGTCAACACGCGGGAGCTGCCCATCGTCGGCATCTACGGGAGCGGCGTCAGCCTGGTGGACGGCGGGGCGATGATGACCCTGGCGGCTGCCCGGGAGTTCTTCGGGCTGCGGGATCGGGTCTCGCTGGTCAAGGTCAAGGCCGACGATCCCCGGCAGGTGGGTGCGGTGCAGCAGGCGATCGAGGCCCGCTTCCCAGACGTCACGGCCATCACCAGTGACGAGTTCGCCCGCGACCGGCTGAACCTGGACGCCGCGGTGCAGGCCGCCTGGGCCGTCTCCGTCATCGCGCTGCTGCTGAGCGTCCTGGCGGTGGCCAACACCATGGCCATGACGGTGCTGGAGCGGACGCGCGAGATCGGCATTCTCCTGGCGGTGGGGTGGAGCCGCACGCGCATCGTCGGGCTCGTCCTCGGCGAGTCGGTGATTTTGAGCCTCCTCGGCGGCCTTCTAGACATGGGCCTCGGCACGGGCGCGCTGCGGATCCTCAGCGAGGGGTACAAGACGCTGCCGTTTCCGGCATCGGTCGCGCCAACGCTGCTGGCCGGGGCGATGGGCTTGGCGCTGGGCGTGGGCGTCGTCGGCGGGTTTCTCCCGGCGTGGCGCGTGGCGAGGCTGGACCCGGTGCCGACGCTGCGGGCGGTATGAGCGCTGTGAAACAGGTCCTCCCGCTCTTGTGCCTCGCCATCATCCTTGCTCTCACTCCGGTTGCCCGCGCGCAATCCCTCTCCTTCATCCCTCTCGACCACTGGTCCTATCAGGCCTTCGACCGGCTCGCCAGCCTCGGGCTCCTGCCCCTCACCGCGCTCACCTCGAAACCGATCACCAGGCGCGAGGCCAGGCGCCTTCTTGCGGAGGCGTCCGCGAGAGTGCGCTCCGCCGATCCGACCATCTCCCGGCTGGCCCGGGAAGACCTCCGGCGGCTGATTGAGGAATTCTCCATGGATTCGCCTATGGTCGTCACGGCGAGCGGGGCGGTGAGCACCAGGCAGGCGGGTTCATTCGCGCCCACCCGTTCAATGGGCGGGTCATCAGTCACGCTACGGTTCGCTCCCACAGACGCCTGGGCGCTTTCCGTGCGCGCAGGGGGGGACGGCGAGGTACCGGCCTCTTCGTGGAGTGAGTTCTACGCCTCCTTTCAGTCCGGGTCGGTGTTCGGGCAAGTCGGCAGAACGGCGCTGTGGTGGAGTCCGAGCCTTCGCAGCAGCCTGTTGCTGTCGGACAACGCCGGTACGATTCCGCTGCTGCGGATCGTCGCCGACTTTCCTCGAGTCCGTCTGACCAAAGCCATTGCTTCTCTTGAAAGAACTGGAGGGTCCCCTTCGGGCGACGTGGTGCTCTTTGCCACCCGGCTGGACTGGCTGGCCACACCTCACTTTCGTCTCGGGCTGAGCGAGACTGTTGTCACGACCTGGGGGGCGCCGCTGACCCTCTATCACCTGATTCACCCCCTGCCGGTCTTTTCCGGGATCGTGGCCTCATACGACCTCCACGATGCACTCGGACAATCACGAAACATATCGGTGGCAGTAGACTTCGACTGGCTGCTGCGGCCGGGGATGCGGCTTTACGGGAGTGCACTCATCGACGACGCGCCGGAGCGTATCGGCACGCGAGCGAGGGTCGGCATCCTGATGGGTCTCCACCTTGTGGATCCATTCCGGACGGGCAAAACGAGCCTGCGCCTGGAGTATTCTGCCATCTCCAACGGCACGTACAGCTATCCAGGAGGCCTGGAGCACGCCTACCGGGGCCGGAGTTTGGGCCACTGGCTGGGGCCTGATGGCGACGACCTCTACGTGGAGCTGACACATCATCTCAATTCGGCTTCGAGCCTTCAATTCTCGTACGCGCATACGCGTCATGGACAGGGTCGGATTGGGCAGGCATCTCCCCCACCCGGGGACTGGTTCCTCTCGGGCGTCGTGGAGCGCCGCCACACTCTGGGGCTTCAGCTTCATACCATTCATTCGCGCTCGTTAGAAACGCGCTACAGAGCAGCGATCGCTGCGGTGACGAATCGCGGGAATGTGGCCGGAGCGAATGGGTGGGAGGGAGTGCTGGGGGTGGAGCTGACCTACCGGTGGCCCTCTCCGGCCCCGGGTGCGGTCTCGGCTGCTGCTGCACCCGCCGCACAGCCGGCGCGCCTGGAACAGCCTATCCCCACCGCCGCGTCTCCCGCCGGCCTGCTGCCGGGAGGTCTGGCGCTGCGAAGCTGGGCGACGGCCCTGACGTCACGGGGACCGCTCTCCGGCCCTGCCACGGGCACGGTATTCTGGGGCGCGACCTACCGAGCACGTCTCGGCACTCCGATCCTTTCCCTGGCCTTCGATGTCGCCGGGCAAGGGGAGCAGGTTTTCTGGTCCGCGGATCTTCACTATCCACTCGCCCAATTCGAACATGGCGCTGTGTCGGTGTTTGCCGGTGTGGGGGGGCTGACCTACCGCGGGGAGTTGGGTGGAACAACCCGCCTGCTCTCCTTCTGGGGTCCCAGGCTGGGAGCAGCCTTCACCTACCGTCTGACTGTGAACAACGTGGCGACGCCATTCTATTTCACGGGAGAGATTTCCTCGCCGCCGCTGCGGGCCATCCTGGCGCCGCGGGAGGGGGGAGGACCCTTCTACCTCTGGACCTACGACCTGGCGGTCGGGTGGCGGGGACGATCGGGGATCAGTCTGCAAGCCGGCTACCGGGGCGCGGCCGCCACGTGGCGGGTGGCCACGCCGGATCAAACCTCCCTGCGGTGGGACGGCTTCTACCTTGCGTTCTTCTTGAGTCAGTAGGGCTGATCCGCTGGCCCACCAGCCGCTGATCAAATTCGAAGGGGTCAGCAAGGTCTACCGCAGCCAGGAGGTCGTGGCGCTCCGAGACATCGACCTGACGATCGAGGAGGGCGAGTTCCTCGCCGTGGTGGGGCCGTCCGGGAGCGGCAAGTCCACGCTGCTCCACATCCTCGGCGCCCTCGACCGGCCCACAGCGGGCGACGTGTACGTCCGCGGGGCGTGCCTGCGGACGCTGCAAGAGACATCGTGCAATTGCTCGCCGTCCTGAACACAGAGGGTCGCACCGTCGTCGTGGTGACGCACAACCCGCAGGTCGCGGCGGCCGTAGGGCGCATCGTGGTGCTGCGCGATGGAAGGATCATCGAGAAGGGAGAGCCCAGCATGCTGAGCGTACAATGAGGCGCCCATCGGACCGGTTTCGTGATTGTCATGGGTGTGATCGGTGGCTCTCGATGAAGGCGTGGTCCCTCCTCCTGGCGGTTTTCCTGGTTGCGATCCAGACAACCGGTGCCTTTTCCAGTACGCCGCCAGTGCAGCGGGTAGTCCTCAGAGGCGGGTTCAGTTCGATCTTGGGCGGGTACGCTGTGACCGGCTTGGGCTTTGCACTGCGTCCCGGCGTTCTTCTGATCCTTGGGACGACATTCACCGAAACGCTGGGTTTGGAGCCACTGCTCGCCTTGCAGAGCACTACAACCCTAGGGTCCGGCTGGAGCGTGAGTCTGACGGCGAGCCGGGGAGACTTCGGGGGCGACTACAGAGTCGACCGGCTGCCCGAGGTGACGCTGATCTATGGGCGCGCGATTCCCGGTACTCTTCTGCACCTGGGTCTGGAGGCGGGGGTCGGGCATTTCGCCCTCTCCCCTACCGGTGCGAATGGCGTCCGCGGGACCGTGGCCGCGTCCCTGGGCACCTCTGCGATTCGCCTGAGCCCGGTGCTGAGCGTAAATCTCAGCACCGGATATCGCCAGTATGTCTACTCCAGCGGAGCACTCCACGCTGCCTGGTGGGGATCCATCCAACTTTCGGCGACTCCGCTGCCTGCGTTTTCCGCAACCATCACCTACGCTCGACAGGACGTCACGGGAGCAAGCCCGCTCCTTTTTGACGCGATGAGCAACGGGCATTCCGTGGCCGGCGCGGCGGCCATCACGCTGGGACCCGCCGTCACCCTGCAACACAGCCAGACCTACGACCTCATTGCCCGGACCATTTCCGCGCGTGTCTACAGTGCGACCCTCTCGCTGGAGAGTAATCAGACCGCTGGTCTGAACTGGGACGATGTGGCGCGGAAAGTGTCCCTCTCGTACAGCAGGCCCGCTCTCGGGTCTGTCGTCGTGTCATGGGAGATTCCAACGCAGCGCATTTCCTTCAGCTTCACCCCATGAGTGCCGTGCGGCTTCGGTGGGATCGTGTGCTGGTGTGCGGCGGTGTGGTGGCGGCCATGGTCCTGGGCCTGGCTGCTGCACCTGCCGCGGAACCGAGCCTGCCGACCTTCGAGGACGTTGTCAAGAATCTGACGAACGTCAACGCGTCACTCAAGTCCTTTCAGGTCGAGCAGATTCTGGAGCTGCGGATCCTCTTTCTTCGCTACCGGCTGTTCGCGACCGTGTACGCCGCCAGGCCGGCCAAGTACCGTGTGGTTGTGCATGATCCTCCGTGGTTTCTGCGGCGCTTTGGCAGTGTGTTTGCGCAGGCCGGGAACCCGGAAGACGTGCTGCTGCACTACGTGCCCCGCCGGGTGGAATGGCGGGAGGAGGCCGGCCGACGCTTGCTCTATCTCAACGTCGAAGGGCGGTTCACTGAGGTGAATCCGCCCAGCGTAGAGGCATTTGTCGATCCGGAGCGGTGGCTTGTCGAGAAGATGATCCTCCACTACGAATGGGGCGACGTGCTGGCAGAGTATCGATATGAGGCCGTCGCTGTCTATCTGCTCCCCGCGGTGATCACTATCCGTCTTCCGCGCTACCTGGCCGAGGCC
>JACQGZ010000094.1 GCA_016199305.1 Armatimonadota bacterium
CAGCGCCTCACGGACCAGCCCATAGACCGCCCGCTGCTCGGGCGTCGCGGAGCCCACGACCACGGTGCGCGTGCAGTCGGAATGGTACCCGCCGACCACCGCGCCGAAGTCGAAGGTCACAAAGTCCCCCCTGGCCACGCGCCGATCGGAGGCCCGGCCGTGCGGCAGCGCGGAGCGGGGACCGGAGGCCACGATCGTCTCGAATGCCGCCCGCTCCGCCCCGACGCGCCGCATCCGGTACTCCAGGTCGGCAGCCAGCTCCACCTCGCGCACGCCGGGCCGGACCATTCGCAGGATCTCGCGAAAAGCGGCATCCGCAATCTCCGCGGCGCGCCGGATCAGCGCCACCTCCTCCGGATCCTTGCGCCAGCGCAACCGGTCAAGGCCGTCGAGGGGGACCATCTCCCGCTCCGGCGCGCTGTCACGCAGCTTGCGCCATTGCGCGACCGTGACGGTGTCGGCCTCCAGCCCGAGGCGCGCCACGCCCACCTCGGCCAGCAGGGCGGTCAGTCCCTCCAGCAGATTGGACACCCGCAGCACGGTCCACTCCGGCGCCTCCGCGGCGGCCTGCTCCACATAGCGGAAATCCACCAGCAGCACCGCCCGCTCCGGCAGGAGCACCGCGATTCCCGCCGAGCCGGTGAACCCGGTCAGATAGGTGCGGTTCTCCGGCTTCAGCATGGCCAGCGCGTCGAGGCGCTCCTCGACCAGGCGCTGGCGGGCCCGCTCCAGCCGGTCCACGATCGGTGCGCGCAGGATAGTGGTCATACCGTGGAGATGATAGCGCAAGGGGGCTGGGGCCGCACCCTCGGAGTAGCCTCACCCGACCGGACGACACCGCGCTGGCAAGCGTGGACTCGTGAGGCTGCGGACCAACATCCGACGAAACCGTGATCCCGTCGTTCGGTTTCGGAGGATGTTGGTCCGCGGCCTTAAGGGTTACAGTTTGAACAGCGCGGAATCGATGGGGTGGTTGAGGACCCAGCCGGAGTACTCGATCGACATCAGCGCCGTCGACCCCTGGTAGATGTCCACGCGCAGCGGAAGGAAGAAGCGCTCTTCCCGGATGTGAAAGCGCATCCGCAGCGCGATGGTCGGGCCGCCCGCCTCGATGAACATCTCGACGGTCATGGGGAGGGCGATCCCCTCGCTCATCCGGCGGTGGTCTTTCAACGCAACGATGCCGACGGCCCGGCCGGCCGGATCATACAGTTGCGCCCGCACCGGCTCGCCGCCGCGCGGATCGACCCAGATCGATTCCCTGGCGATGAGCGCCCGCTCGATCAGCACGGGGCGCCGCAGGACGAAGTCATAGCGCACCAGCGGGCGCCCCTCCACCGTCTGGGGCACCATCGCCTGCAGTTCGTAGTTGGTGGGATCGTCCACGAAGAGGAGTTCGGACAGTGTGAAGCCCGCCCGGCCCGAGGCGCCGGGGCGGGCGGCCACCTCCGGGCCCAGGCGCTGCGACTGGATGCGGCGGGTGGCCGGATCGTAGACGTGCACCCGGTCGCCGGCAAAGACCATCCGCATCCCGACGGCGACGTTCTGCGGCGGCGCGTCGGGCGTCACGCTGAGGACATCCATGCGCCACAACTCCGGCGGCCGGGCCCACAGGCGCATCTCCATACGCACTCCGTCGGCGAGATAGAGTGTCATGCCGATCCGGCATTGGATGGTTTTTGGTTCAAAGGCCGCGATCTTGGAGACGTAGGCGGGAGGCGCGGGGGGAGCGGCGCCGGAGACGGGCGAGAGCAGCGCCGCCAGGAGGGCGGCTCCCAGCAGCACCCCGCCCGCCGGTCGCATCCGGCGGCGGGGGCGTTGCGGGTCAAAACCCGGTCTTATGGAAGGGTGTACGGCAGCCCCGCGGGCGTGGTCCGCTTGGCGATCTCGTCCAGCACCTTGGCCGCCTCCTCCAGATTGCCGGCCAGGACCAGGGCATCGTGCAGCATCATATAGGCGGGAATGAAGTTCGGATCGATCTGGGTCGCCTGGCGCAGCGAGGCGATCGCCCGCGGGAGGTAGCCCGCCGCATAGGAGGCCAGCCCGCCCCGGTACTGCCGGAAGGCATACAGGTAGGCGAAGCCCAGCCAGTAGTGCGCCCGGGCGTTGCGCGGGTTGGCCGCGATGGCGGCCTGATAGGGCGCGATGGCCCGCTGGAAGTCCGCCTCCCGGAGGTAGACGCGCCCCTGGTCGAAGGCGGGGAGCGGTTGCTGGGCGGCCGCCGCCGCCGGGAACAGCAGGGCGGCGCTCAGCAGCAGGGCAACGAACCGGATGAACGTCACGGCGCTAGGGCTGCCGGGCAGGACCGCCGACGCCAACGACCGCCGGGGTGACAATGAAGATCACCTCGCTCTCGGACCGGTCGGTGGTCGTCCGCCGAAAGAGCGCGCCGATCACCGGGATGTCTCCCAGGAACGGCACCTTGACGATGGTGACGCGCTCCTGGGCGCTGATCATGCCGGCGATGACGATGGACTCCCCGTCCCGGACCTGGACGATGGTGTTGGCCTTGCGCGTGGCGATCCGGGGCACGGGGCCGGCCGGCGTCTGCAGGAACTCTATCACCGAGGAGACTTCCGGGATGACCGTGGTGGTGATGATCCCCTCCCGGTTGAGCCGCGGCGTGATCTCCAGCACGACGCCGATCGGCTTGAAGGTGAAGGTGATGCGGCCGTTGGCGTCGACCTGCGGGATGGGCACCTCCTCGCCCAGGTTCACCGTGGCCTTGTTGCCGTCGATGACGGCGACCCGCGGGGCGGAGAGCACCCGCGCCTTGCCCTCGCGCACCAGGGCGGTGAGGAAGACGCCGAATCCGGGCAGCCCGATATTGATCGCGAAGTTGCTCGGGAAGACCCCGGTGACGCTGAAGTTGCTAATGGGCTGGCCGAGGATGCCGCCGGTCGTGCCCCAGTTCAGTCCCAGATCCTTCAGCACGGCCGTGCTGATGTCCACGACCCGCGTCTCGATCATGATCTGCGGGATCTGGATGTCCAGGGCGGCCAGGATCTTCTGCACCTGCTCCTGCTGGACGGAGGTGCCGAAGACGATCAGGACGTTCGCGCGCGAATCCACGGCCACGCGCACCCCGGGCACGGAGGCGGCGACGGCCGCCCGCACCTTGTCCACGTCGGCGAAGCCGATCGGGTAGATCACAGCTTCCGGCGCCTCGGGGGGCGGGGCCAGCTTCTCCGCCGCCATGATGATCAGGTTCTTGCCGACGCGGCGGAAGCCCAGGTTGTTGGCGTCGAGGATGAAGCGCAGCGCCTCGTCACAAGTCACATCGACCAGGCGCAGGGTGATCGTGCCCTTCACCGAGGCGTCGGTGACGATGTTGAAGCCGCAGAGCTTGGCCAGCGCGCTCAGGACGTCGGCCAGTTCGGCGCTGCGCAGCTCCAGCGAGATGCGTCCGGTCCCGTTCCCGGGTCGTGCCGGCGGGGGAGCCTGGGCCAGCGGCTGGCCGGTCTTGGCGCTGGCCGCAGAGGCCTGCGCCGCGGTGGCCACCGGATTGGCTGCCGCCCTCGGCAGCGGCAGGCGGGCGGTGAGGACCTGCGGGGTCACCGCGGTCACCTCGTAGGCCGTGGGCCCGGCCAGGTCGATCACGATGCGGACCACCGGCGGGGCGGTCGCGAACTGCGCCGCGCGCACGCGCAGCACGCTCCCCCGCCCGACGGGCAGGACCGCCGGGACCGCGCTGTCCAGCACGGCGCCGGGGATGTCGATGAGGATGCGATGGCCAGGCGAGGCCATCGTCGAGGTGCGGAAGCGCAGCGGGCCGGAGCCAGCGATGGCGACCTGCAGCACCCCCGGGAAGGTCTTCACCCCGACCGAGGTCACCCGCAGCGGAGCGGCGGCGGCCATCTGGGCCGGCCACGCCGAGGTGATGAGGACGGCGGCCAGGATCAGGGTGAACAAGAAGCGGCGGGTGGTGGGTGGACCGGTCCGTGACATGTGCGCTGGCTCCTCCTCTGCGCTACCCGAATCGCAGTTCGACGCGTTCTCCGTCTTCAATCAGGATGACAAGACCCTCCAGGGTATCGACGAGTTCCACACGGATCCTGTTCTGGATCATCTCGCCCTGCGCCACGATGAAGATGTCATTGCCGATTTTGATGATGGCCACGCGGCCGGTGTCCCCCAACACCCCAATGAGCTGCGCGCCCGCAGAGAGGCGGGCGACCGGAGCCGGACCCTGCCCCGGAGCGGCGCCCGGCGAGGCGCCCGGCCCGGGAAAGAGCGGCGGCGGCAAGGGCGGC
>JACQGZ010000095.1 GCA_016199305.1 Armatimonadota bacterium
GGCGGAGAGGCCATCGTGGCGGCCGGGATCCTGGGGCGGGGGCTCGGGGTGGCGGCCAAGATTGAGGACGGCGGGCCCCGCGCCCTGGCCGCGGTGGCGATCGAAGCCCTCCGTCAACTGGAGGTCCTCGGCGCCGACGATCTGCCGGCGCTGGAGGCGCACTATCGGCCCGCAGTGCTCAACCGGAGAGGGCTCCAGGTGGGCGAGATCCGCGCCACCTTCACGCTGCAGTAAAACGGGTCGCGTTCCTGCCGGTCTCCCCGGTCCGCTAGAATAGGAGTGATGGACGCTCAGGGCGCTTCAGCGCCCTTCCGCGGATTCGCCGAGACGCTCCACGGCGTCGCCCAGACGGCGCGCAAACTGGAGAAGGCCGACCTGCTGGCGCGCTATTTCCACACGCTCGACGACGACGATCTGCGCACCGCCGCCACCTTCCTCACCGGCGCCGCCTTTCCCGCCGGCGATCCCCGCCAGCTGCACGTTGGCTGGTCCGCCCTCGTTGAGGTGATCCAGGAGCTATCCGGCAAGGATGACGCCTGGCTGCACGACGCCTATCTGCGCCACGGCGATCTGGGCGACGTCGCCGCGGAAGCGTTCGTGAGCGGGCACGCCGCGCGGCCGGGTCCGGAAACCCCGCTGACGCTTCGGCGGGTGCGGGAGGCCTTCGAGACGATGGCCGCCGCCTCCGGCAAGGGTTCCCGCGGCGCCAAGGCGGCCGTCCTGCGCGATCTGTTCGTCGCCGCCACGCCGCTGGAGGCCAAGTACCTGGTGCGGATCATCACCACCGACCTGCGCGTCGGCCTGAAGGCCGGGCTGCTGGAGGAGGCGATCGCCGCCGCCTTTGCGCCCGCCGGCGCAGGGGGGAAGTCCAGCCGCCGCGCCCTGCTGCCGCCCGTGCGCCAGGCCAACATGCTGATCAGCCAGATCGGCGAGGTCGCGGTGCTGGCGCGGGCGGGGCGGCTCGCCGAGGCGCGCCTGATCCTCTTCCGTCCCTTCCACTTCATGCTGGCCGAGACGATCTTCGCGCCGGAGGAGGCCTTCGTCCCGCTGCGCGGCGGGGAGGAGGGATCCGCCGCCGCCCTCCTGGTCGAGGACAAGTACGATGGGATCCGCGCGCAGGTGCACCTGGCCGACGGCCGGCTGGCCATCTATTCGCGGACCCTGGACGACATCACCGCCTCCTTCCCTGACCTGCATGAGGACCTGCGGGCGCTGGGGACGCGGTACATCATCGACGGCGAGATCCTGGCCTGGCGGGGAGAACAGGCCCTGGCCTTCTCCCTCCTGCAGCAGCGGCTGCGGCGGAAGGACCCCGGCCGGCTGCTGGACCAGATCCCGGTCACCCTGATGGCCTTCGACCTGCTGCACCTCGACGGTGAAGAGCTACTGGCGCGGCCGCTGCGCGAGCGCCGCGACCGCCTGGAACGCCTGACCTTCCGGGGACGGGTCCGTCCCTCGCTGGCCACGATCGCCGCCGCCCCCGCGGACCTGGCCCGGCGCTTCCGCGACGCCCGCCACCGGGGCAACGAGGGGCTGGTCGCCAAGCGCCTCGACGCCGCCTATCAGCCCGGGCGGCGCGGCCGCCAGTGGATGAAGCTGAAGGAGGAACTGGCCACCCTCGATGTGGTGGTCGTGGCTGCGGAGCACGGGCACGGCCGGCGCGCGGCGGTGCTCTCCGACGTCACCTTCGCGGTGTCCGACGGGGAGCGGCTGGCCACCATCGGCAAGGCCTACTCGGGCCTGACCGATCGGGAGATCGCGGAGATGACGCGCTGGTTCCAGGAGCATACCGTCCGCGACCTGGGGCGCGTGAAGATGGTGCAGCCCGCGGTCGTGCTGGAGGTGGCGTTCGACGCGGTGATGGTCAGCGACCGCCACGACTCCGGTTTCGCCCTGCGCTTTCCGCGCATCAAGCGCTGGCGCGCGGACAAGTCGGCCGCCGAGATCAATACCCTCGACGACGCGCGGCGGATCTACGAACGGCAGATCGTGCGGCCGCGCGCGGACGAGGCGACCCCCATCGGGGCGGGAGGAGGAACGTGACGAACGTGAAGGACCACTGCAGCCGCCGCACTCTCCGGCTGATCCTGCCGGTCATCCTCGCGGTCGCCGGCCTGGCGCTGGCGGTGACGCCGGGGCCGGCCGCGGAGGCCCCCGCCGGACGGGTCGTGCACCGTATCGACGTGGAGGGCGTGATCGCGCCGGCCACCGCCCGCTACATCCTGCGGGCCATCCGCCAGGCGGAGGAGGCCAGGGCCGAAGCGCTGCTGATCCGGCTGGACACGCCCGGCGGCCTCGTCAAATCCATGGACGACATCACCAAGGGGATGCTCAACGCCACGGTGCCGATCATCGTCTACGTCGCGCCCGAGGGGGCGCGCGCGGCGTCGGCGGGGGTGTTCATCACCTACGCCGCGCACGTCGCCGCGATGGCGCCGGCGACGCGCATCGGCGCCGCCCATCCGGTCTCGATCGGCGGGGATGGCCAGGGGGAGCAGCAGCGGCAGGACAAGACCCTGCTGGAGAAGGTGACCAACGATGCCGTCGGCAACATCCGCGGCATCGCCCGCCGCCGCGGCCGCAACGCGGAGTGGGCGGAGCGGGCGGTGCGGGAGAGCGTCGTCGCCACGGCGGACGAGGCGCTGCGCCTGGGGGTCATCAATTTGATCGCGAAGGACGTGGACAACCTCCTCCGCGCGATCAACGGGCGCACGGTGACCCTGGTGGACGGGACGCGGCGTCTGGCCACCGCGGGGGCGCGGGTGGTGACGGTGGGACAGGACGTCACCGAGCAGTTCCTCCGCCTCCTGGCCGACCCGAACATCGGTTTCATCCTCCTGAACATCGGCATCATCGGCGTCCTGGCGGAACTCTACAACCCGGGACTGATCCTGCCCGGGGTCGTGGGTGCCATCGCTCTCATCCTGGGGCTCGCCTCCTTTGCCATCGTGGAGGTGAACGCGGCCGGGCTGCTGCTCATCGCCCTGGGCGTGGTCATGTTTATCGCTGACATCAAAGTCCCGGGGCACGGCGTCCTGACCTTCGGCGGCGTCATCTCCTTCATCTTCGGCGCCATCCTGCTGACCTCGCGCCAGGCCCCCTTCCTGCGCATCTCGCTGCAGTTGATCCTCGGGGTGGCCGCGGCCCTGGCCGCCTTCTTCCTGTTCGCCGTGGGCGCCGGCATGCGGGCGCAGCGGGCGGTGGTGCGCAGCGGCACCGAAGGGCTGGTGGGCGCCACCGGCGTGGCCCGCACCGTCCTGGACCCCGAGGGGATGGTGTACGTGCAGGGGGAGATGTGGACGGCGCGGGCGGAGGCCGGGACGATCGGCGAAGGCGCGCGCGTAGTGGTCGTGGGCCTGGAGGGCCTGTGCGTGCGGGTCCGTCCCGTGGAGTAGATCCCGATCCTGGTGTCCCTCACCACCCGCAGCGAAGAGGACACCCGGGAGGCGGGCCGTCGGCTGGGCCGCTCCCTCCGCCGGGGCGACCTGGTGGCCCTGACCGGCGACCTGGGAACGGGAAAGACGGTGCTGGCCCGCGGCATCGCCGAGGGATTGGGCGCGTCAGGATATGTGGCCAGTCCCACCTTTACCCTCATCCGAGAGTATGCGGGCCCGACGCCGATGTATCACGTGGATCTGTTCCGGCTGACCCCCACCGACGCAACCGACCTGGGCCTGGAGGAAGTGATGGACCGCGGGGTCACCGTGATCGAGTGGGCGGAGAAGGCGCCCCACCTGCTGCGCCCGCCCCTGTTGCGCATCGAGATCGCCTTCGGCGAGCGAATCGACGAGCGAATCCTCCGCCTGGCCGCCGAGGGGGAGGGTCCGGCCGCCGCGGCCGCGGCGGCGGCCGGCGCGCGGACGCCGGCCTAGAGAGCGAAGAGCGATGCGCGTCCTCGGCCTGGAGACCGCCACCCCGTACGGGAGTGTCGCCGTCGTCGGCCCGGACGGGCTGCTGGCGGAGGTGACGGCGCTGATCCCGATGCGCCATCTAGAGTGGCTGCTGCCGGCGGTGGAGCGCACGCTGGCGGAGGCGGGGACCGGGCGCGGTGAGATCGAAGGCCTCGCCGTCTCGATCGGGCCGGGAGGCTTCACCGGCCTGCGCATCGGCATCGCCACCGCCGCGGCGTGGGCCCGGGCGGCGGACATCCCCGTGATCGGTGTCTCCACGCTGGAGGCGCTTGCGGCCACCGTCGCGGGCCCCGGTCTGATCGCCCCGGTGCTGGACGCCAAACGCGGGGAGGTTGCCGCGGCCCTCTTTCGGCGGGAGGGGGACCTGACGCTCACGCGGCTGCGGGAGGACACCGTCCTCACGCCCGACCGGCTGGGCGATCTGCTCCCGCGCGATCAGCCGGTGCTGCTGCTGGGCGATGGATTGTCGCGCTGGGCGGACGCGATCGGCCGGGCCGTGCCCGCGGCGCGATGGGCCCCGCCCGCAGCCTGGGCGCCCCGGGCGGCCGCGGTCGCTCACC
>JACQGZ010000019.1 GCA_016199305.1 Armatimonadota bacterium
GCCTGGGGGCGGGGACGCCCGCCTGATGGCGCAAGCCCTCCGCACCGAAGAGCTCATCCTCAACATGGGCCCGCAGCACCCCAGCACGCACGGGGTGCTGCGCATGATCGTGACCCTCGAGGGTGAGAACGTCGTCGACGTCGCCCCCGACATCGGCTACCTGCACTCCTCCGTCGAGAAGATGATGGAATACCGCACCTACATCCAGTCCATCTCCCTGGCCGACCGAGGGATGGACTACCTGGCCGCCCTCGCCAACGAGATCGCGCTGCTGCGGGCGGTGGAGACGCTGGGCAAAATCGAGACCCCGCCGCGGGCGCAGTGGCTGCGCACGATGTTCCTGGAGTTGCAGCGCATCGCCAGCCACCTGGTCTGGCTGGGGACGTGGGGCATCGACATCGGCGCGACGACGGTCTTCCTCTGGTGCTTCCGCGAGCGGGAGAAGATCCTCGAGCTGATGGAGAAGTCCACCGGCGGCCGGCTGCACTACGTCTACTTCCGCCCCGGTGGTGTCTACGAGGACGTGCCCGAGGGGTGGCTGGAGGGCGCGCTGGCCTTCTGTGACGACTTCGCGCAGCGGCTGGTCGAATACGACGGCCTGCTCACCGCCAACCCCATCTTCGAGGTGCGCACCAAGGGGGTGGGGGTGCTGCCCCGGGCCACGGCGATCAATCTGGGGGCGTCGGGGCCGGTGGCCCGCGCCTCGGGGATCGCCTTCGACGTGCGCAAGGCCTTCCCGTACGAGAAGTACGCCGAGATCGAGTTCGACGTCCCGGTGCGTGAGGAGGGCGACGTCTTCGCCCGCTACCTGGTGCGGATGGAAGAGATGCGCCAGTCGATGCGCATCATTCGCCAGTGCGTCGAGCGGCTGCCGACGGGGGAGATCCGCGCGCCGAAGGTGCCGATCACGCTGCGGCTTCCCAAGGGTGAGGTCTACACGCGCACCGAGTCGCCGCGCGGGGACCTCGGCATCTACCTGATCAGCGACGGAGGGGAGCGGCCCTACCGGGTGAAGATCCGCGCTCCCGCCTTCAGCAACCTCTACGCTCTCTCGGAGATGATGCGGGGCTGGAAGGTCGCGGACGTGATCGCCATCCTGGGCAGCATCGACATCGTGCTGTCGGACGTGGACCGCTAGGGGGGCGTGATGGCGACGATGCTCGATCGCGTGGGCACCGGGCTGCAGGCGCTGGCCCACGGCCTCCGCCTGACCTTTGCCACCCTGGTGGGGCCGAAGAACACGGTGATGTATCCGCTCAAGAAGGTGGATGTCTCCCCGCGCTGGCACGGGCTGCTCGCCCTGCCGATCGATCCCCAGACCGGCAACGATCTGTGCATCATCTGCTTCCAGTGCGAGCGGGTCTGCCCCAGCCGCTGCATCCACATCGAGGCCTCGGGGAAAGGCAAAGAGCGGCTGCTCACGCGGTTCGACATCGAAATGGACAAGTGCCAGTATTGCGGTCTCTGCGTCGAGGTCTGCCCCACCGAGGCGATCGTCTTCGTGCCGCACTATGAGGCCAGCACCTACAACCGCAGCACCCTCCTCTACGACCTGGAGGATCTGCACCGCGCGGCGCCCAAGGAGCCGATCGCGCGCGGGGTGATCAAGTGAGCTGGGATCTCGTCGAGCGCCTGCGGCAGCGTTTCCCGGGGGTCGAGCCGTTTCCCCGCGAGGGTGCGGCGCCGCCAGGGGCGCCCGCGGACTCGAAAGACAGACACTCGCCGGCGGGCGCCCCTGCCGGCCCCGAACCGCCCCCGGCAGAGGAATCCAGCGGCGGATCACCGACGCCGGCCGCGCCGGCGGCGCCGGCGACGCGGCTGCCGCCGAAGCGCGAAGAGCCCAGGGCGCCGGTGTACCTGACAGCCGGGGCCTGGGTGCCGGCGGACCGCCTGCTGGAGATCGCCCGCTTTGCCGCCGAGGATCCCGCTTTCCGCCTGGACTACCTCTCCTTCGTCACCGGCGTGGACCTGCCGGAGGCGGGCCAGATCGATGTCGTCTACCATCTCTTCTCGACGACACACCGCCATGAGCTCCTGCTGAAGGTGCGCACCGACCGCGCCGACCCGCGCGTGGAGAGCGTGACCCCGGTCTGGCGCGGCGCCGACTGGCACGAGCGTGAGGCCTACGATCTGCTGGGCATCGTCTTCGAGGGGCACCCCAACCTGCGGCGGATCATGATGACGGAGGACTGGGCGGGCCATCCCCTGCGCAAAGACTACGTCTATGAAGACCCGGAGTGGCTCGCCGACCTCGCCCGGCAGCGGCAGCGGGAGATCGACGGCTTCGGTCTCGGCGAGCGCACCTAGGCGTGCCGCGGCCGGCGTCCTCCTGACGCCGGAACAGGTTCGCGCCTGGCGTCTCGCCCGCCACCACCTCGATCGGCGCGTCCCCCGGACTCGTCTCACCCAGGTCGTCGCCGACCTCTGCGGCGCCCACGCGCAGTTGATGTCCGCCGCGGAGCTCTCCCTCTGGGCCAGGGTCTCGGGCCTGACGCAGGCGGACGTCCGGGAAGCGCTCTGGGAGCGCCGCACCCTGGTGAAGACCTGGGGCATGCGCGGCACCCTCCACCTCTTCCCCGCGGCCGACCTGCCCCTCTACGCGGCCGCCCTGCGCACGCGCACCGGCTATCGGCGCGACGCCTGGCTCAAGATGGTCGGCCTCACGCTGGAGGAGGTCGAACGCGTCAGCGACGCGGTGCGTGCCGCGCTCGATGGGCGGCAGTTGACTCGTGAAGAACTCGCCGACGCCGTGGCCGACCGCGCCGGCCCCAAGGTTCGCCGGCGGCTGCTCTCCGGATGGGGGGAGATGCTCAAGCCGGCGGCCTCCCGGGGCTCCCTCATCTTCGGTCCCAGCCGCGGGCAGCACGTCACCTTCGTGCGCCCCGATCAGTGGCTGAAGCGATGGCGCGATCTCGACGGCGACGGGGCCCTGCGTGAGGTCCTCCGCCGGTATCTGGCCGCTTACGGCCCCGCCACGCACGACGAGTTCGCCCGCTGGTGGGGGATCGATCCCGCCCCTGCGCGGCGGCTGATGGCCGCGCTCGATGTTGACCTGGAAGCGGTCGAGGTGGACGGCCGCCGGGGCTGGACGCTCGCCGGGTATGCCCGCCGCATCCGGGCGATGGGGCCGCCCCGCGGCATCCGCCTCTTGCCGAATTTCGACCCGTACGTGATGGGCTACCGGCCGCGCGAGGAGTTCGTACCCGCGGACTTCGCCGCGCGGGTCTTCCGCCCGCAGGCCTGGATCTCTCCGGTCCTGCTCGTCGATGGGCGGGCCGCCGGGGTGTGGGCCCACCGCAGGCGCGGGAGCGGGATCGAGGTCGGCGTGGAGCCGTTCGTCCGCCTCGGCGCGGCCGTAAAGAGAGAGGTGGAGGACGAAGGCGCGCGCCTGGGCGCATTTCTGGGAGGTCGGGCGGAGGTCGCCTTCCGCGGGTGAATTCCCGGGGGGCAGTTGCTATGCTGGATGTGATGAACAGGACCCTGGTGGGCCTCGGCTCGGGTGGGCTCGGTGGAGCCGCCGTGGTCATGTTGATGTTGCGCGGGGCCTTTACCGGCGGGATCCCCGTCGTGGCGCTGGCGCTGTGGGAGCGGGCGCTGCGCCTCATTCCCATGGAGGTCTTCGGTTTCCTCATCGTCCGACTGAAGTTTGCGGCACGGCCACTGGCCTTCTGGGGCATGCTCGGCGGGCTGGTCCTGGCCTGGGGCCTCCTCGGCGCGCTGCTGGCGCGCACGCCCTGGATGCGCCGGACCGCCGGGGCACGGACGGTCCTCTCGGCGGCGGCGACGTTGCTCGCGGCCTTCGCCCTCACCTTTATCCCACTGGTGGGCCTCACCCACGCGCCGGCTGCCGCGGCCCTGGGCTCCCGCCTGGAGGCCGCCGGCGTCACCCTGTCGGATGCCGCCCTGGTTCAGCAGATTCTCGGCGCGCTGGCCGCGTACGCCGCCATCTTCGCCGTGATCTTCACGGCGCTGGCGCTGGCCGGTGCGACCCGGCGGTCCGCCGTCGCGCCGCCCGCCGGCGAGACCGTGACGCGCCGCGAGGCGCTGCGCCGGTCGCTGGCATTCGTCGTCGGGGCGCTGGCCGGGTCGGCCCTGGCGGGGTGGGTGAGCGCGTCCGGCCGGCGTGGCCTGGCCTGGGCGCAGTCGATCTTCAATCGCATCAAAGGGCTGCCGCCCGAGGTCACGCCCAACAAGGACTTCTACGTGGTGAGCAAGAACCCGCCGGGCTTCGATCCGGTGGTCAAGGGGGCGAAATGGAAACTGGAGATCACGGGGCTGGTAGGCAGGCCGGTGACGTTCACCTACGATCAGATCCGCGCGCTGCCGGCGGTGAAGCAGTGGCAGACCCTGGAGTGCATCAGCAATGAGGTGGGCGGGAACCTGATCAGCAACGCCATCTGGCGGGGGGTCCGCCTCCGCGACCTGCTGCAGCGGGCCGGCGGGGTGAAGCCCACCGCGGTGAAGATCGCGTTTCGCTGCGCCGACGGCTACACGGAGTCGCTCCCCGTCATCGACGCCCTGCAGCAGGACACCCTGCTGGTCTGGGAGATGAACGGCGAGCCCCTGCCGCCGGCGCATGGCTTCCCGGTGCGGTTGCTGGTGCCGGGGCTCTTCGGGATGAAGAACCCCAAGTGGATCACGCGGATCGAGGCGGTGGACTACGACTTCCAGGGCTACTGGGAACGGTCGGGCTGGAGCGATGAGGCCGTCGTGAAGACCATGTCCAAGTTCACGACGCCGACCGGACGGCACATGGCCCCCACCGCAGGGGAGGAGGTGGACCTCGGCGGCGCCGCCTACGGCGGAGACCGGGGGATTAAGGGCGTCGAGGTCTCCACCGACGATGGGAAGACCTGGATGCCGGCTCAGGTGAAGCCACCGCTCGGCTCCTACACCTGGGTGCTGTGGGCGGCGCTGTGGAAGCCGACCGCCGCGGGGGAGTACACGCTGAAAGTGCGGGCCCGCGACGGGGTCGGCGTCCTGCAGACGGCGCGCGCCACCGACACGCTCCCCGACGGCGCCAGCGGCTACCATTTCATCCGGCTGCGCGTGAAGAAGTGAGCGGCCGCGTCCCAACGTACTTCACCCTGGAAGACGCCACCCGCGCCCTCCCCGACGTCGAGCAGGCGATCCGGCGGCTGCGACGCATCCGCGACGAAGCCGTGACGCTGCGGCGGGCGCTGGAGGGGCAGTGGGCGGTCCTGGAGGATGAGGGGGAGGGGCTGACGGCCATCGGCGACGGCCAGGAGCGCCTGGACGGGCTGGCGAAGGAATTCGACGGGCTGGCTAAGGATCTGGAACGCCGCGGCGTGATCCTGCGCGATCTCGACCTGGGCCTGGTGGACTTTCCCGCCCGGGTAGGTCTGGCGGAGGTCTACCTCTGCTGGAAGGTCGGGGAGGCCTCGATCGGGTTCTGGCACGGGCTGAGGGAAGGCTATGCCGGGCGCAAGCCGCTCTCGGCGCTTCCGGGACGTCATCTGCACTAGGCGCGATGCGTATGCCTGAGCCCTATGATCTCGTGGTCATCGGCGCAGGGCCGGGCGGCTACGTCGGCGCCATCCGCGCGGCGCAGCTGGGGCTGCGCATCGCCCTGATCGAGCGCGACAAGGTCGGCGGCACCTGCCTCCACTACGGCTGCATCCCCACCAAGGCGATGCTGCACACCGCGGAGGCCCTCGATCACCTGCGGGGCGCCCGCGACCTGGGCATCACCCTCGGGGACCTGGCCCTGGATCTGGGAGCGGTGCACGCGCGCAAGGCCCGCGTGGTGGATCAACTCCACAAAGGGACGCAGTTCCTGATGCGCAAGAATAAGATCGACGTCTTCAACGGCGAGGCCCGCTTCCTCACCGACCGCGAGGTGGGCGTGGCGTTGGCGGACGGGTCGGAGACCGCGATCGCGGGGAAGCACTTCCTCATCGCCACGGGTTCGGCGCCGCGCAGCGTCCCCGGCATCACGATCGACAACGACCGCATCCTGGACTCCACCGGCGCGCTGGCACTCCAGGCGGTGCCCCGCCGCCTCGCCATCCTGGGGGCCGGGGCGGTGGGGGTGGAGTTCGCCAGCCTCTTCCGCGCCTTCGGGGCGGAGGTGACGCTGGTCGAACTGCTGCCCGCGATCGTGCCCCTGGAGGACGAGGAGATCGGCCAGCAACTGCAGCGGGCGTTCGAGCGCCGCGGGATCACAGTGCATCCCGGCACCACCGCCGAGGCCGTGGAACGGCACGGCGACGAACTGGCTCTTACGCTGCGCAAGGGCGGCGAGAGCTCGACGGTCCCCGTGGATTACCTGCTGGTGGCGGTGGGACGCGCGCCGGTGCTGAAGGAGCTGGCGCCGGAGGAGGCGGGGGTGGCGCTGGACCGCGGCGCGGTGACCGTGGACGACGACCTGCGCACCTCGGTCGCCCACATCTTCGCCATCGGCGACGTGCTCAGCCGGCCCTTCCGCCTGGCCCACGTCGCCTCCGACGAAGCGATCGCGGCGGTGGAGACGATCGCCGGAGAGGAGCGCGCGCCGATCGACTATGGGGCGATCCCGCGCCCGACCTTCTGCATCCCGCAGGTGGCGACGATGGGCCTCTCCGAGCGGCAGGCCCGGGAGGCGGGGCGCGACGTAAAGGTGGGCCGCTTCCCCTTCCAGGCCAACTCCAAGGCCACGATCGAGGACGCCACCGAGGGGCTGGTCAAAGTGGTCGCGGACGCGAAACTCGGCGAGATCCTGGGAATACACATGATTGGGGCGGGCGTGACCGAACTCCTGGCCGAGGGGGTCGCCGCCCGCTATCTGGAAGGCACCCTGGTGGAACTGGGGAGCGCGGTGCACTCGCATCCCACGCTCTCCGAGGCGCTGAAGGAAGCATCGCTGAACGCGCTGGGACGGGCGATCCACATTTGAGCCGCGGAGCCGGGCGGACCGCGGCCGGGGAGGCTGAGGCGATGGCGGTGCGGGAGACCAGAGCGAAAGCGCCGGCGCGCCATGAGGTGCTGGGGCTGACCGACGAGGACGTCCTGGACATGTACTACTACATCGCGCTGGCCCGCGCGGTGGACGACCGGATGTGGGTGCTGCAGCGGGCGGGCAAGGCGATGTTCGTCATCTCCGGTCCCGGTCACGAGGGCTGCCAGGTCGGCGCGATGTGGCCGATGGACAAGACGCGCGACTGGTTTGTGCCCTTCTACCGCTCCATCGCGGCCTGCCTGGTCAAGGGGATGTCGCCGCGGGATATCCTGCTGGGGCTCTTCGCCCGCGCGGAGGATCCCAGCAGCGGCGGCCGGCAGATGCCGGGGCACTACGGCCACCCGCGCGTCAAGATCCTCTCCACCTCCAGTCCCGTGGGCACCCAGTACCCGCACGCGGTCGGGATCGCCTACGCGGCGAAGGTGCGCAAGAGCGGGGAGATCACGATGGTCTCCATCGGCGAGGGCGGGACCAGCCAGGGCGACTGGCACGAGGCCCTGAACTTCGCCGCCGTCCACCGGTGCCCGGTGATCTTCGTGGTGGAGAACAACTTCTACGCCATCTCGGTCCCGCTGAAGCTGCAGATGGCCGTGGAGAGCGTGGCCACCCGCGCCGCCGGGTACGGCATGCCGGGGGTCTCGGTGGACGGGAGCGACGTCCTGGCCTGCTACGAGGCGGCCACGGCGGCCTACGCCAGGGCGAAACGGGGCGAAGGCCCAACGCTGATCGAGTACCGGGTGCAACGCCTGGGCTCCCACAGCAGTGACGACCAGCAGGATCGCTACCGTCCCAAAGAAGAGATTGAGGCGTCGAAACGGCA
>JACQGZ010000112.1 GCA_016199305.1 Armatimonadota bacterium
CCGGGGTATCGAGAGCGACCGCCTGGAGGTGGACTGGTCGCTAAACGCCCCGCGCGTGGTTCGGGCGATGACCGGCACCGGGAGCGAGGGAGACGTGACGGCGATCGCCGGCGCCCGCGCCTCCCCGGTCGCGCTGCGCAATGTGGGCGATCCACCCCGACCGGAAGAAACCGCATCGCCACCGGACGCGCCGCTCGTCCGCCTCGCCGTGCCGCGGGACTTCACGGACCTGCGGCGACGGGATCCGGCTCTCGCGCGCGCCTGGCGGGAGGCGACGCGCCGGGCCTTCCTGGCCTACTTCGGCCGCGGCTATGCCGCCGTAGACTTTCAGCGGTCGGCGGCCGGCGGTTTCTACGTGCTGCGCGTCGCCGTGTCGAGGGATGCCGATGCGGATTGAGGCGGTCGAACTGCGTGAGATCGCTCTGCCGCTGCGTTTCGGCTTCGAGACCTCCTTCGGGCGCTCAGAGCGACACGTCTGCCTGCTGGTGCGCGTGCTCGCCGATGGACTGGAGGGATGGGGCGAGGTGCCGGCGGGGGACGCCCCGCTCTACAACGAGGAGACGGTCGGGACCGCGTGGCACGTCCTCGAGGCCTTCATCCTCCCGACGGTCGTGGGGCGTGTGGTGCCCCACCCGCACGACTTCGCGGCGCACGTGGCCCCGATCCGCCGGCACCACATGGCCAAGGCCGGGCTGGAGGCGGCGCTGTGGGATCTCCTCGCCCGCCGCGAGGGCCGGCCGCGCGCGGCGCTGCTGGGCGGGACGCGGGCGCGCATCGCCGCCGGCGTTAGCCTGGGGATCGAGCCGGAGATCGACCGCCTGCTCGAGCGGATCGGCAGTTTTCTCCAGATAGGGTACCAGCGGATCAAGGTGAAGATCAAACCGGGATGGGACGTGGCCGTCGTGGAGCGCATCCGCGCCGCCTTCGGCGACATCCTGCTGCAGGTCGATGCGAACTCCGCGTACACGCCTGACGACGTGGACGTCTTCCGCGCCCTCGACGAGTTCAATTTGCTGCTGATCGAGCAGCCGCTGGCTGAGGACGACCTGCTCGACCACGCCGCGCTCCAGGCTCAGTTGCGCACGCCGCTCTGCCTGGACGAGTCCATCACCTCACCCGCCCAGGCGGGCAAGGCCCTGCGGATCGACGCCTGCCGGATCATCAACATCAAGGCGGCGCGGGTCAGCGGGCTGACCGCGGCGGTGGCGATCCACGATCTCTGCCGGGAGCGGGACGTGCCCGTCTGGTGCGGCGGCTTGCTGGAGACCGGGGTCGGCCGCGCCGCGAACCTGGCCCTCGCCAGCCTGCCCAACTTCACCCTCCCCGCGGACCTCTCGGCCAGCGACCGCTACTTCGCCGAGGATATCATCGAGCCGCCGGTCCGCCTGGGCGAGGGCGGCACGATCGCCGTGCCCGAGGGACCGGGTCTGGGCGTCGCCGTTCGCCTCGATCGCGTCGACGCGCTGACCCGCCGGTTTGCTACCTTTCGCTGACGGAAAGCTTACGCCTTGATGTTCCCTCGCGTTCGGGCGTAAGATTGTGCGGTTACGTCCCCCGACAGTAAAGGGCATGCCGCGGGCGCCGCGCCAGGGACGTGCAGGGGCAAGTTAGTGGGGCCAAAGGAGACGGAATGAAAGAAACGCTGCTTCAGGTTACGGTCCGCCCCTTTGAGGAGCGAGACTATCCGGCCGTGAATGCCCTCAGCAACGCGGTCTACCCGGACTATCCCTGGTCGGAAGCGGAGTTCCGCCATTGGGACAGCTACTACGATGGGAAACGCCTGAAGATGGGCCGCATCGTGGCGGAGGGCCCGGGCGGCGAGATGACCGGCTGGGCGCACTGGCACCACTCCTCTGACACCTACCACCCGCACAAGTTTTCGATCGACATCACCGTGCACCCCGACCAGCAGGGGCGTGGAGTCGGGGTCCAACTCTTTGGCGCGCTGATGGCGGCGCTCGCGCCGTTGGCGCCGCTCACCTTGTGGGCCAACGCCCGCGAGACGTTTGCGCAGTCCATCCGCTTCCTCGAACGCCGCGGCTTTCGAGAGAAGCGGCGGGCCTGGGAGTCGAGGCTAGACGTGGCGGCTTTCGACCCCGCGCCGTTCGAGGCGAAGGCAGCGCGGGCCATCGAGGGCGTGGCCATCACGACCGGGGCCGAGGCACGGCAGTCCGACCCGGACTGGCAGCGCAAGTTCCATGACTTGCATATGGAGGTCCTCGCCGACGTGCCGCGAGTGGATGAGCACACGCCCCCGACACTGGAGGAATATGTCGCGCGCCACCTGCAGAACCCGGATTACATTCCAGAGGCGCACTTCCTGGCACGCGCCGGGGACCGTTACGTCGCCGAGAGCGACATGTTCCGCAGCCATGAGCTCTCCGACGTC
>JACQGZ010000106.1 GCA_016199305.1 Armatimonadota bacterium
AGGTCGTCGTGGATGAGGGAGTAGGTGTGGATCAGTTCCACCGCGCACGCCGCCGGCAGCACCGGCTCCACCGCGCCGCCGGTCGCCTCCGCCGCGGCGATGACGAGCAGCGGGCGCAGCCGCTTCCCTCCGGCGAACACGCTGTGGCGGATCGCCTCGTGCACCACCCCGGGAAAAGCCGCTTCGGCCGGCAGCAGCGCATCCAGCGCCGCCTCTACCTGAGCCGTGCGGCGGGCCAGGTAGGTCTCCAGCGCGGCCTGCGCCGTGGCCTCACGCAATGCGGAAGCCCTCCTCCCCCTGCGGATCCAGCCACGACGCCTCGACGTCGCGCACCGCCGCCCCGGTCGGGCCGCGGCGGATCCGGTCGAGGAAGGCGTCCACCGCCGGACGGGTCCCTTCGACCTCCGCCTCCACGCGGCCGTCGGCGCGGTTGCGGACGAACCCGCCCACGCCGAGAGCGTGCGCCTGCCTGGCGGCGTAATATCGGAAGCCCACACCCTGCACCCGGCCGCCGACCAGCAGGCGGCAGCGCACGCGGCCGCCGGCCTCAGCCTCAGCGGCCTCTCCGCTCCTCACGCCCTCGCCCATCAGGCCGACCCCTCCCGCCGCCCCCGGCCCGCGGGGTTCCCGGCGGCCGCGCCCGCTCCTGCCCCCGCGCGGGCGACCGCGCCGAGGACGCCGTTGACGAACCGGCCGGAGGCGGCTCCGCCGTACCGCTTGGCCAGCTCCACCGCCTCATTGATGACGATGCTCGGGGAGGGCGCGCCCTGCTGCAATTCATAGACCGCCAGCCGGAGGATGATGCGATCCACCGCGGCCAGCCGGTCGAGCGCCCAGCCACTGAGATGCGGTTTGATCAGCCGGTCGAGGGTGCGGCGGCGGTCCGAGACGCCCGCCGTGAGTGTGACGATGAAGGGCCAGTCTTCCCGCGGCCGCTCCCCCCGGACCTCCTCCAGGACATCCTCCAGGGGGAAGCGGCCCACCTCCGCCTGATACAGGATCTGCAAGACCAGCTGGCGGGCCCGGCGGCGGCGGTTCATCAGCCTGGTCTCTGGAGGCCTTGCACGCTCCCGATTATAGCAAAGCGCTTCTCGCCGAGGCGCCGTGCGCTACTTCACCCGTTCCAGATAGGCTCCGCTGCGCGTGTCGACGCGGATGCGGTCTCCCTGCTCGACGAAGAACGGCACCTGCACGACGGCACCGGTCTCCAGCCGCGCCGGCTTCGTCCCTCCCGCGACGGTGTCGCCGCGGAAGCCGGGGGCGGTCTCGGCGACCTCCAGTTCCACGGCGTTGGGAAGTTCCAGCGCGATCGGCCGCCCCTCGTGAAAGACGACGGTCGCCTCCGCATTCTCTTTCAAATACAGGGAGCCGTCCCCGATGAAGTCGGCGGTGAGGGAGAACTGATCGTAGCTCTCCTGGTCCATGAAGACGTAGTGGTCGCCGTCGCGGTACAGGTACTGGTGGCGCCGCCGGTCGAGATAGGCCTGCGGGTAGCGCTCCTCCGGCATGAAGGTGCGCTCGGTGATGGCGCCGGTGCGCAGGCTGCGCACGCGGGCGCGCACCACGGCCGTCCCCCGGCCGCGTTTGTTGTGCTGGAACTCCACGACGGCGTACAGGTCGCCGTCGATCTCCACGACCATGCCCGGTCGGAAATCTCCCGCCGAAATCATCGCGCTCCCCCTACAGTTCCATCAGCGCTCGCGGCAGCCCGCCCAGGAGCGTGGGGCCGTCCTCTTCCAGCAGCGCCAGATCCTCGATGCGCACGCCTCCCCACCCCGACCGGTAGATGCCCGGCTCGATCGTGACGACGACGCCGGGCTCGAGGACCGCCTCTTCCCGTGGCGAGAGGGTGGGCCCCTCGTGCACCGCCAGCCCCACCCCATGTCCGAGCCCGTGGCCGAACGCCTCGCCGTATCCCGCCGCCGCGATGAGGTCGCGCGCGATCGCGTCCGCCTGCCGTCCCGTCATCCCCGGCCGGATCCCCGCCTCCGCCGCCTCCAGCGCCTCACGGACCAG
>JACQGZ010000105.1 GCA_016199305.1 Armatimonadota bacterium
CCCCCGAGGACCCCGACCCGCCCCGGCCCCCGGCGCCGCGACGCGTCGAGACGGGCCGCCACCAGATCCAGCGCCTCCGCCCAGGACGCCTCGACCAGCGGCGCGTCCTTACCCGAGCCGCCGGCGTCCCTGCGGATCAGCGGCCGGGTCAGCCGGTCGCGCGCCGCGACGAACTCGAACCCGAACTGGCCGAGGTCACAGAGCCAGATGTCGTTCACCGCCGGCTGCTCGCGGGGCCGGACCCGCCTGATGGTATCGTCGCGGACGTCCAGCCAGAGCGCGCAGCCCAGCCCGCAGTGATTGCAGATCGAGGGGACGGCGGCGTTGTTCCAGGGCCGGGACAGAAAGCGGTAGGTGCGGCTGGTCAGGGCCCCCACCGGGCAGATGGAGATGGTGTTGCCGATGAACTTCGACTCCACCGGTTGGGTGAAGGGCGTGTTGATCTCGCTCTGAAACCCGCGCTCGAAGGCCTTGAGGGCGTGATCGCCGGCGACGATCTCGCCGAAGCGCACGCAGCGCCAGCAGAGGATGCACCGCTCCCGATCGAGCACCAGGAGCGGCCCGAGGGAGACCGGTTTGGCGAAGTCGCGCTTGTGCTCCACGAACCGGCTGCGGCCCGGGCCGTAGGCGAAGGCCTGGTCCTGCAGCGGGCACTCCCCGCCCTTGTCGCAGATCGGGCAGTCCAGGGGGTGGTTGATCAGCAGATATTCGAGGATCATCTCCTGGGCCGCGCGCACCTCTGGCGTGGTGGCGGACACCACCATCCCCGCCTCGGCGACCAGGGTGCAGGAGGTCTGCAACCGCGGCTGCGTCTCCACACGCACCAGGCACTGGCGGCAGGCGCCCAGCGGCGGCATGCGGTCGTGATAACAGAAGATGGGGATGTCGATGCCGACCGACTGTGCCGCATGCCAGACGGTCGTCCCCTGCGGGACGGTGACCGTCCGGCCGTCGATGGTCAACGTGACGGTGGGTCTTTCTGGTGGAGCGGAGCGGTCGGCCGGGGACACTCAGGCCACCCCCGCGGCGGCGCCGACCGCGTCATCCACATCGCACCGGCCGGTGCGGATGTGGTGCTCGTACTCGTGGCGGAAATGGCGCAGGGAGGCCTCCAGGCTCGGCGGCACGCTCTCCCCCAGCAGACAGAAACAGGTCCCGCCCTTCAATCCACCGGAGATGTGGGCCAGCAGGTCGAGATCCTCCATCCGGCCCCGCCCACCCAGGATCCGCTCGAAGATCTGCGAGAGCCAGACCGTCCCCTCCCGGCAGGGGGTGCACTTGCCGCACGATTCTTCCTTATAGAAGTCCACCCCCCGCGCGACCGTGCGGACGATGCAGGCGGTGTCGTCCATGACGATCAGCGAGGCCGAGCCCAGCATCGAGCCGGCCTGCTGCAGCGGTTCGTAGTCCATCGGCACGTCCAGGTGGGCCTCCGTCAGGATCGCCGACGACGACCCGCCGGGGAAGGCGGCCTTGAAACGCCGCCCGGGGCGCAGCCCGCCGGCCTGGTCGATCATCTCGCGCATCCGCGTCCCCAGCGGCAGTTCGTAGACCCCGGGGCGGCGGACGTGCCCGCTCACCGAGAAGAGGGCCGGCGGCCCCAGCGCGCTGTACGCCTCGGGGCCCAGCCGGATCACCGCCGGCACGTGGCAGAGGGTCTCCACGTTATTGATCACGGTCGGCTTCCCGTAGAGACCGGCCACCGCCGGAAAGGGCGGGCGCGCCCGCGGCATCGCCCGGCGCCCTTCGAGCGACTCCAGCAACGCGGTCTCCTCCCCGGCGATGTAGGCGCCTGCGCCGGTGTGGACGACCACCTGCAGGGAGAAGCCGGTGCCGAAGATCTTATCTCCGAGAAAGCCCCGCTGCTCCGCCGCCGCCACGGCCTGCTCCAGCCGCTCCCGGGCCAGGTAGCCCTCTCGCCGCACGTACACATAGGCCCGCTGCGCGCCCACCGCGTAGGCCGTGATGATGATCCCTTCCAGGAGCAGGTGCGGCGCCCGCTCCAGCAGGAGGTGATCCTTGAACGTGCATGGTTCGGCCTCATCCCCGTTGACGACGACGTACTTGACCGGCGCGCCCTTGGGGATGAACTTCCACTTGCGCCCCGTGGGGAACCCCGCCCCGCCCTTGCCGCGCAGCCCGGACTGCTCGACGATGTCGATCACGCTCTCGGGGGCCAGCGTCGTCAAGGCTGTGCGGGCAGCCTGATAGCCTCCGGCGCGCAGGTAGGCGTCGAGGTCGGCGGTGCCCTCGCCCTCGGTGAACCTCAGCAGGATCGACTCAGCGGCCACGGTGCCGCTCCAGAACGTCATCCACGCCGGCCGGCGTCAGCGGGCCGAAGCGCTCGCGGTCCACCATCATCATCGGCGCCAGCGCGCAGGCGGCCAGGCACTCGGAGGCGCGCAGCGTGAACGCCCCGTCGGGCGTGGTCTGGCCGAAGCCGATCCCCAGCCGCTCTTCCAGGTGGCGTCCGATGGCCTCGCTGCCGTTGAGGGCGCAGGCCAGGTTGGTGCAGAGCAGGATGAGGTGCCGCCCCACCGGTTCGAGGAAGTAGAGCCGGTAGAAGGAGGCGACCGAGGTCACCTCGCTGAGGGGCAGCTCCAGCAGACGCGCCACCTCGGCCAGCGTCTCCGACGGCAGATAGCCGGCCGCCTCCTGCGCGACGAAGAGCGCCGGCAGCAGCGCCGACTGGCGGTGCTCATACCGGTCCGCAAGCGCGCGGATCCGCTCCTGCGCCTCTGCGACCAGCGGCATCAGCGGTCTACATCTCCCAGGAGGATATCGATGCTGGCGATGGCTACCACGACGTCCGCGATGAACCCGCGGAGGATCATCACCGGCAGCGCCTGAAGGTTCGTGAAGGACGGGGCGCGGATGCGCACGCGCGCCGGGCGGTTGCCGCCGTCGCTGACGATGTAGTAGCCCTTCTCGCCCCGGGGGGATTCGACGGCCGCGTAGACCTCCCCTCGGGGCGGATGGAAGCCTTCGCTGACCAGTTTGAACTGGTGGATCACCGCCTCCATGCTGCGCACCAGTTCCCGCCGCGGCGGCAGGCTGACCTTGCGATCGTCCACGTTGACCGGACCGCCGGGCAGGCGGTCCAGGGCCTGGAGGATGATGCCGCGGGACTGCCGCATCTCCTCCATCCGGATGACATACCGGTCGAAGGCGTCGCCGCGCCGCCCCAGCGGCACGTCGAAGGTAAACTCCTCGTAGGAGGAGTACGGGAAGGCCTTGCGCACATCGTAGTTCACCCCGGAGCCGCGCAGCACCGGACCGGTGCAGCCATAGCGCACCGCGTCGGCGGCGGAGAGGACGGCGATGCCCTCCAGCCGCTCCCGCCAGATCAGGTTGTCGGTCAGCAGCGCCTCGAACTCATCCAGGCGCCGGGGCACCTCCTCCAGCAGCGCGCGGACGCGCGGGATGAAATCCTCCGGCAGATCCCACTGCAGGCCGCCGACGCGCATATACCCGTGCATCATGCGCTGTCCGCTCACCGCCTCGAAGAGATCGAGGATCGGCTCGCGCAGGGCGAACGTGTACATGAAGGCGGAGGTGATGTTCAGGTCGATGGCGCTCGTCCCCAGCCAGACCAGGTGACTGGCGATGCGCGACAGTTCCATCAGGGCGACGCGGATGTACTGCGCCCGCTTCGGCGGAGTGACCTCCAGCAGTTTCTCCACCGCCTGGACGTACGCGACCTCCTCGATCATCGTCGCCAGGTACTCGACGCGCGGCGGGAAGACGATGTTCTGATGGTAGGTGCGCGTCTCCATCTCCTTCTCGAAGCCGGTGTGCAGGTAGCCGATCACCGGGTTTGCGCCGACGATAATCTCCCCCTCCAGCTCCAGGATCAGGCGCAGCACGCCGTGGGTGGCCGGGTGCTGCGGACCCATGTTCAGCGTGAGCGTCTCGCGCGTGGTCGC
>JACQGZ010000129.1 GCA_016199305.1 Armatimonadota bacterium
CCCGTTCTCCGCCAGAATCTGGCCGCGCGTGGCTCCCGGATCACCGAGGGAGTTGCAGACGAGGGTGAGTTCTTTCGTGCCCTTGTCGCGCAGGGCGATAATCAGGCTCGTCGCAAAACGGTGAGCCACTCCGAAACCGGCGATGGCGATAGTCGCTCCATCCGGTATGTCCGCGATGGCCTGCTCCGGAAATGCAAATACCTTGTTCATGACGCTTCCTTCAGCAATTCCCGCGCCCGGTCGCGCAGGACGAATTTCTGGATCTTGCCGGTGGCGTTCTTCGGCAGCTCGCCGAACTCGATGCGTTTCGGCGTCTTGAAGTGAGCCAGGTGCTCGCGCGCATAGGCGATCAGCTCCGCCTCGTTCGCGTCCGCACCGGCCTTGAGCGTGACGAACGCGACAGGCACTTCCCCCCATTTCGGATCGGGGCCCGCAACCACCGCCGCCTCCAGCACGGCCGGATGCGCGCACAGCGCGCGCTCGACCTCGATCGAGGCGATGTTCTCGCCCCCCGAGAGGATGATGTCCTTGGCGCGGTCCTTGATCTCGATGTATCCGTCCGAATGCATCACACCCAGGTCGCCGGTGCGGAACCAGCCGTCGGGAATCGCCTTGCGCGTGGCGATTTCGTCCTGGTAGTAGCCGAGCATCACGTTGTTGCCGCGCAGCGCGATCTCGCCCAGCGTCAAGCCGTCCCGCGGCACGTCGCTGCCGCGCGGGTCCACGACGCGCAGTTCCTGTGAAATGACGTTACCCACGCCCTGGCGCGCCTTGATCTGCGCCTGCTGCTCGCCCGGGAGCCGGCTCCACTCCCCGCGCCACTCGCAGATCACCGCCGGCCCGAAGGTCTCGGTCAGCCCGTAGAGGTGGGTGACATCCATGCCGAGCTCCGACATGCGCGTCAATATCGCCGGCGTCGGTGGAGCGCCGCCGGTCGCCACCCGTACGGTGCGCGTGAGCCGGGTTGCCTCGGGATGCCACGCCAGCATGACCAGCACCGTCGGCGCGCCATTGAGATGCGTGACATTCGAGTCACGCAGGTGCTTCCACACCACCCCAGCGTCGAACTTGCGCAGGCACAGATGCGTTGCGCCGGCCGCGGTCACGCCCCAGGGGAAGCACCAGCCGTTGCAGTGAAACATCGGCAGCGTCCAGAGGTAGACGCTCTCCCGCGTCAGCCCGGTTTCGATCACTTCCCCCAGCGCGTTGAGTGTGGCCCCCCGGTGGCTGTACATCACACCCTTCGGCAGGCCGGTCGTGCCGCTCGTGTAGTTGATCGCGATGGGGTCAAGCTCGCCGAACTGGGGCCACTCGACCTCGACGGCAGGTGCCCCCGCCAGCAGGGCCTCGTACGTACCTTCGGGCGCCGGGACATTGCTCGGGTACCCGGACGAGCCGGCCTCCCCCGGCAGCGGGTCGACGATCACGCGTCGCAGGGCCGGCAGGGCGTCCCGGATCGGGGCGACCGTCGGTAGCAACTCGGCGTCGACGATCGCCAGCCGCGCTTCGGAGTGCCCCAGGATGTACTGCACCTCTCGCGAAGTCAGCCTGGTGTTGATTGCCACCAGCACACCGCCGGCAAGCGGCACGCCGAAGTGCGCCTCCAGCATCGGCGTTGTGTTGGGACACAGCAGCGCGACCCGATCCCCCTTGCGGACGCCGGCCTCGCGCAATGCCGCCGCCAATCGGTGCACTCGATCGCGGAACTCCCGGTAGGTGTGCCGCCGCTCGCCGTAGACCACCGCCGTCCGATCGGGGAAGACCGCGGCCGTCCGCTCCAGAAATGCCAGCGGCGTGAGCGACGCGTAATTGACGCCGTCCACTTCCAACGTCCTCCTGACTGTGCAGTTTCGAGCGGGGAAGGTTCTGGGGCGCCTCTACCCCCAGACCTCCCGGAAGACCCGGATCAAGTTCAGGCCGAGGATCTTCCGGATAGCTTCGTCATTATAGCCTCTCCACCAGCCCTTGCGTAATCAAAGCTCCCCGCCGATGCGAGCCGAGGCTTTGACGAAAACCGGGGATGAGCTTATAATGTATGTACACCTACTAACATGGAGGCTAGCATGACACTGGCGGCGAAAAGAGGCACGTTGAAAGTCGCGGACGAGGTTTGGATTGTTACCGCGCTGCTGCACCACGAGCAGCCCTGGCGTGCCGGTTTCCGGCACGGGGAGATCCTCGACCGAGCGGCTCGGGAGAACCTGGCGGGGACCCTTCGTCCAGGCGTAACGGCCCACATCTCGTTCGACGGCATCGCGAACCGGCCGCCGAACCCGGGCCGTTATCGGATCTTGTACAAGCTCCCGAATGGCGAGCGGCGGCTGTTTCGCCAGGGTGACGACTATCACCCAAACCGCGAGGGCGGCAAGGTTCGGCCCGAGAAGGACGACATTCCGCGCCGATTCCACGAGCTGATCGACTGGTACGATCGGGAGTATGCTCCAGAGCTTAGGGTCAGCCGCTCCTTGCGTGGTGCACTGAAGCCGCGGCCCGCCCAGCCGATTCGTGACTGGGCCGCAGCAAGAGAGAGTGTCGAGCGAGCCATCGCCGCTGATAGCGTGGAAAGCGAGAACTGATGCCAGATCGCTTCATCGACACAAGCATGTTGGTTCGCTACTTCACGGACGACATACCAGAACAGGCGGCGATTGCCGAAGCCATCGTCGAGACCCAATCGCTGCTGGTCAACAGCGTTATCCTCATGGAGTGTGGCTACGTGCTGACGCGGCTCTACCACTACCCACGCGCCGATGTGATCGACGTGCTTGTCAAGTTCCTGCGCCGGAGCAACGTTCAGATGATAGACCTGCCGAAAGAGCGCGCGATGGCCGCGCTCGCTCGCTGTCGGGAGAGCGGTCGGATCTCGATTGGAGATGCCCTTATTATCGCCGCGATGCAAGCGCGGGGGGTGGGTGAGATCTATGCTTTCGACCAGCGCCTGGAGGCCGAAGGTATCCGCGTGCTGATGCGCGCGTAGAGCGCGTGTCGCGGCGCTCCTGCGACCGGGGTTCCCTTCCGCCAAACGTCCGAGTATAATGGCCCCATCTCCGGCCGCAAAGTGAGGTCGCACATGATCGAGACAACTCCGGACACGCTCGCGCGTGCCGATGTTCGACACCTGATCCATCCCCAGACGCCACTCCGGGAGCACATCGAGCAGGGGCCGGTCCGCATCTTCGTCCGCGGCGAGGGCGCTGAGTTGGTCGACATCGAGGGCCGACGGTACATCGACGGCCTCGCTTGTCTCTGGAACGTGAACGTCGGGCACGGGCGGCGCGAGCTGGCCGAGGCTGCGGCCGCTCAGATGGAAACACTCGCCTACAGCACGTCCTTCGCCGGCTTCTCCCACATCCCGGGCATCCAGCTCGCCGAGAAGCTGGCCCAGATCGCGCCGGGAGACCTTGGGGCGATCCACTTCACGTCTGGCGGCTCGGACGCCAATGATTCCGCCTTCAAGTTCGTGCGGATGTACTGGAAGCTCGTCGGCCAGCCCCGGCGCACGAAGATCATTTCGCGCTTCGGCGGCTATCATGGCGTGACTCTCGCGGCGACAGCCGCGACCGGCATGCCGCCGTTCTGGGAGCTGTTCGGCCCGATGCCACCCGATTTCACCCACATTCCGGCCCTTGACACCGATGCCCTCGAAGCCAAGATCGTCGAGGAAGGCCCGGAGACGGTCGCCGCCTTCATCGCCGAGCCGGTGCAGGGCGCCGGCGGCGTCGTCGTGCCGCCCGCCGACTACTTCCCGAAAGTCCGCCAGATCTGCGACCGCTATGGTGTCCTGTTCATCGCCGACGAGGTCATCTGCGGCTTCGGCAGGACCGGGCGGCTGTTCGGGGTCCAACACTGGGATATCGTGCCAGACCTGATGGTGGTTGCCAAGGGGATCACCAGCGGCTACATTCCGCTCGCCGCGGTCATCATCTCGGAGCGGCGCTACCAGGAGATCGTCGCGAATATCGGTGCCCGCACGTTGCTCCACGGGTTTACCTACAACGCCCACCCGACCGCCTGCGCGGTCGCGCTCCGCAACATCAGGATCATCGAGGAAGAGGGCCTGGTCGAGCGGTCGGCGGTGATGGGCAAGATCCTCCTCGACGAGCTGGGCACGTTCCGGGGCCACGAGTTCGTCGGCGACGTCCGCGGCCTCGGGCTGATGGCCGCGATCCAGCTCTTTCAGGATCCGGCAACCCGCAAGCCGTTCCCGCCGGAGCTTGGCGCCGCCCGAAAGGTACAGCGCGCCGCCCTCGACCGCGGCCTGCTCTGTCGGGCGCTTGGCGGCGATGTCCTCGCGATGGCACCACCGCTGGTCATCTCCGAGGCGCAGGTTCGGCGCGCGGTCGAGATCGTCAAGGAGTCGATGGATCTGGTAACGCCGGAACTCCGAGCGGTCGTTCAGCATGCGTGAGGCGCCGCCAGGATGGGGGACGAACCTCACCCGCGCCCATGCGTGGGCACCCGCCCTCTCCCGGGCCACCTCACCCCCTCGCCCCCTCTCCACACGGTGGAGAG
>JACQGZ010000100.1 GCA_016199305.1 Armatimonadota bacterium
CCCGCCGAACCGGCGGGTCAGGCGCTCGGTGCGCAGCAGGGCGTTCATCGCCGGCCGCTCATTGATGCTCCGTTGTCTCGGTCATCAGCCGGGCACCCAGGTACGCGGAGGTCGAGGCGCGGCGGCGGGCCAGCCGATCCCCCAGCGACGGCAGGATCCCCCGCGGCAGGAAGATGATAATGGCCAGCATCAGCGCGCCCGAGAGAGCCAGGTGGATCTGCGTCGCGCCGAACCGGAAGAGGATGAAGTCGCGCGCGGGCACCAGGATCACCGCGCCGAGCAGAGGCCCCCAGAGGGTGCCCAGGCCTCCCAGCATGGTCATCAGGATCATGTCCACGCTGGTGCGCAGGTCGAACGCGAAGACCGGGCTGATGTGCGTCTGAAAGTAGGACCAGATGCCCCCGCCGAGGGCCACAAAGTAGGCGCTCACACCGAAGGCCACCACCTTGTAGAGGGTGGTGTGGACCCCCACCATCTCGGCCTTGCCCTCATCGTCCCGGATGGCCAGGAGGCCCAAGCCGAAGCGGGACCGTCGGATGGCGGCTGAGGCTGCCAGCGCCGCGACCAGACAGACCCCCATATAGTAGTAGAACGGCAGGCGCGAATAGGCCGGGCTCCAGGGCGCGAGGGGCTGACTGATCCCCGGCGCGCCTTCCGTGATGGAGCCGAGGTTGAGGGCGAGGAGCCGGAAGATCAGCAGCATGGCGATGGTGGCGATCACGAATGCCGACCCGGTCGTGCGGAGCATGATCCAGCCCAGCACGAACGCCGCGGCCATCACCACCAGGGCGAGCAGCGGCGCGCTCCAGAGCGGGTCCCACCCCCAGTGCTTGGCGGAGATCGCCACCAGGTAGGCGCCCAGACCGAAGAAGGTGCTGTGGCCCAGCGACTTGTACCCGGTGTAGCCGCCCATGATGTTCCAGCTGGTGGCCATCGTGGCGTCGAGCAGGACGTAGAAGCCCAGCGCGTGATAGTACGGCGCGAACCAGATCCAGGGATAGGCCAGGAACGCGGCCACGACGGCGAGCGGCCACCAGCGGGAGAGATGCCGGCGCAGGGCTAGGCCTCCCGCAGGCGGGTCCCCAGCAACCCCTGAGGCCGGAAGATCAGGATGAAGAACAGGATGAGGTAACTGACGATCGGGGAGAGGTAGGTCGTCATCGCGACGGCCGCGACCGCCTCGGCGACGCCGATGATCAGCGCGCCCAGGAGGGCTCCCGGCAGGCTGCCCATCCCGCCGAGGACGACAATCGCTAGCATCCGGGAGATCCAGGCTTCATGACTTGCTGCATTGAAGGTCCAGATCAGGCTGAACACCGCCCCGCCCGCGGCCACCGTGGCCAGGCCGATCCCGAAGGTCAGGGCGCGGACGCGTGCGATGTTGACCCCCACGAGCTGGGCCGCGTCGGGGTTTTGCATGGTCGCGCGCACCGCCCGGCCCAGATCGCTCCGGCTGAGGACGAGGTAGAGGAGGCCGAGGGCCACGACCGCGGTGCCGAATCCCACCAGCCGCACGATTGGCAGGCGGAAGGCCAGACCGCCCAGGACCATGGTCACCACATCGTCGGCATAGGCGGTGCGCACCGTGCGGCCGGTGGTGCGCCACAGCGCTCCCATCACGCCTTCCAGCGTGATCGCCAGCGCAAAGGTCACCAGGACCAGCAGTCCCGGCTCCTGCCGCACCCGCGCCAGCACGTAACGCTGCAGGGCGGCCCCGAGGACAAAGAAGAGCGGCGCCAGCAGCACGATGGCGAGGATGGGGTCCAGCCCCACGAGGGTGAAGAGCCAGTAGGCCAGGTAGGCGCTCAACACGAGGAAGGCGCCGTGGGCGATGTTGATCACCCGCATCACGCCGAAGATGAGCGTGAGGCCGGAGACCATCAGTGCGTAGACGCCCCCGGTGAGCACGCCCCCCAGGGCGACCTGGAGCAGGACACCCGGCGGCAGGTCGGTCATTGCGGCCTCCGTCGGGCGGGGGGACCGGCGGGCCCGATACCCCCACCCGCGGGCGCGACGTTCACGGGATTACCAACGCGGCTTGGGCCAGACGGGCGGCGCCTGCGCCCGGCCAGACGGCCAGACGATCACGAACTTCGGCCCCCGCCACTGCAGGAGCATGAAGCTCCCCTTCGGCCGGCCGGCGGCGTCGAAACTGAGGGGACCGACGACCGTCTTGTAGGTGCCGCGGTGCAATTCCTCGATCAGCAGCTTGTTGTCGATGGACTTGATCTTTTCCACCGCCTGCTGGAGGACCTGGCCGACGGTGAAGGCGTTGGCGGAGTCCTCCTCGATCTCATCGGGGGACCCGCCAAACATCTCCACGTATTTGGCGACGAACTCGGCGTTCTGAAACTCCTTGGCCTCGGCGAACCAGGACATCGAGGCCATGATGCCCTCGGTGGCCCGGCCGAGCCCCTCACGGAACGGCTTCGGCAGCGACGGGCCGGTGGTGAAGAAGGCACCCCGTGGCTGGTAGCCGGCCTGCCGGTAGGCCCGGATCTGGCCGATCGAGTCCTCCAGCACGGTCCCGCCGACGATGAGGTCCGGATTGAGCGCGGCCACTTTCGTGGCGAGGGCGGAGAAGTCGGTCAGGTCGGGAGGATAGCGCTCATCGAGGACGAGCTGCAGTTTGCCGTACGCCCCGAGAAGGGCCTTCATCCGGTTCATCACCCCAAGGGTGAAGGGATCGTCCTGGCTCACCAC
>JACQGZ010000101.1 GCA_016199305.1 Armatimonadota bacterium
GGATAGGCGGTGACGTGCCGTCCGATGAGCGCGGGGGCGTTGAGGCCGGTGAGGAGGGCGGTCTGCCCCGTCGCGCTCTGCGGCAAACCCGGCACGCCGAGGGTGGCGTCGGTGGGAATCAGCAGCACGCCGTCGCGCTCAATCCGCTCCTGCCCCGCCAGGGGCCGGCCCAGCAGCGCGCGCAGGGCCGGCGTGGGGGCCCGAACCCAGGGGTTATGCTGGGGATCCTCCTCCCCCAGTCCGACCCCGTCCAGAAACAGCAAAAGCACCGCCACCACGCCATTATACAGTGTAGAATGGCCAAATCTCGGCGTGGCGTATAGTGCCTTTTCTTGCTGTTTACGAGACCATCGCGTTTCCCACGGAATCTTTACGAGCCCGGAAGCGGTGGTTCAACGTTCTGAGCTGACTGACGACTTGCTGATCCCGCTTGTATACCTCGTCAGGATAACGGCCGTTCGTGCGGTATTGTGCCCGCCAAGCAAGGTGGTCCGAGAGTAGAACGGCTTGTTCGCGCTTCGCGACGAGTTCCGGGCTCAGTTCCCGCAATACGGATTGGACGTCCACATCGCGGAAGATTGGTACGCCATAGATCCTGCGGTTTGTACTGCCATATCCATCGTGGATCGCCAGCACGTGGCCTACGATTTCTTCGGCCAGTACTTTCACTTTCCGAATTATGCGCGGGTCTGTGTTGTAGAACACTATATGGCATTGGAACTGAAGAGCCGAGGAACTGGGCTTCTTCGTCAACCATGCCGCAACTGTGCCTTCACCATCTAATATCCCTGCAAGCCAACCGAACTCGGTAGACGTCATATGCGGCCTCTATTTGAGTCGCTGTCTGTTGCTCATCCCTACGCCGTGCCCTTAAGCGCCCCTCCAACATGGTGCCTGGCAAACTCTATCAAGGTCTTATCGTCCTCGGCGCCACCGATTTCGGGCCCGCCGCCACAGTTCCTGATTTCTGCGATCCGAGCTGTGAGGTTTTCCAGGTTTCCGATTTGTGTCGCACGAGCTACTGATCAACCTGCCGTTCCCCACCGTGCCGGACCTCAGCATAGGCGGGCGGAGTAGCTCAGGGAGACATAGCGCACCACCGCGGCGCTGCGAGGTTCGGGGCGGCCCACCTGCCCACCGGCCCCCCCTCCTTCCTGCCGAAGCCGTGATCATACAAGGTAGAATAGCCTGGGTATGGGGGTGGGGCCATGGGAGACGGCTTGACGGCCGCGTTGGGCGAACTGGGCGAGCGAACTTTCCGTGCGTATAACAACTGGCACGGCGCCTTGTGGGCCCATATAGCCGACCTGACCCCCGAGCAGGCCGCTTGGCGCCCGGCCCCGGGGCGCCACTGCATCTGGGAGATCGTCCGGCACCTCGCCAACTGGCGGCGGTACGTGGTGGCCTGGTACGCCGGGAGCTCCCGCCCGGACCCCGAGGCGGGGAACTGGACGATGCCCGACGCGACCGATGAGACGACCTGGCGCGCCGACTTGGAGGCGCTGGACCGAACACAGCAGGATCTCACCCACCTCTTTGCCGGGACGGATGAGGAGGCGCTCCTGGCTCCCAACCCCGATGGCAGCCACAACAAGTTCGTCTACGTCGCCGGCCTGCTGAACCACGACAGCTATCACACGGGACAGATTGCCGTGCTGCGGGCCCTCCAGGGGCTTCCTCCCATCGACTGACCCCGACGATGCGACGGCGTGGACTCGCCTTCTTCATCCTGCTCGCGGCGGCGGCCGGCGGGCTGATCTGGTCGATCAGCGCCGTCTTCCCCGATCCGCCGGAGGAGATCGACGCGGCGCGCGTCCACCGCGGCGCGCTGGAGATCACGCTGCCGGTCAGCGGGATCGTGGAGACCCGCACCGTCGATCTGGGCTTCGAGATCCCCGGGCGTCTGGTCGGCGTGCAGGTGCGGGAAGGGGACGCCGTCGTGGCGGGTCTCCTGCTCGCCACCATCGACGACACCGAACTGCGGGCCCTGGCCGCCCAGGCCGATGCGGCGGCAGAAGCCGCAAGCCGCGAGGCCGCGCGCGCGCAGGCCGCGGTGGAGACGGCGCGACAGCAGGCCGCCCAGGCCGCCTTCGCCGCCCGCGCGGCGCAGGCGACGCTGGCGCAGGTGCGCGCGGGCCCACGGACGGCCGACCTCGAGCAGGCCGATGCCGCGGTGGCCGCGGCGCAGACCGCGCTCGATGAGGCGAAGCGCGCCCTCGCCCGCAGCGAGCCCCTCTACCGGGAAGGCGCGATCACGCAGGCGCAGCTGGACGCGGCGCGCGCCCAGGTCGAGAGCGCCGAGGCGCGCTACCGGCAGGCGGTGGCGCAACGCGACAGCCTGCGGGCGGGCCCGCGGCCGGAGGCGGTCGCGGCCGCCGAGGAGCAGGCACAGCAGGCCGAGGCCGCACAC
>JACQGZ010000099.1 GCA_016199305.1 Armatimonadota bacterium
GCATCGACCGGCACTGGAGCGACGGCCGGGGCACGACGACTCCCGAACGGCAGGAGGTCGATGATGTCGGGTTCGTCGCGGCGCTGATCGCCGAACTCATCCAGACCCACGCGGTCGATCCCCAGCGCGTCTTCGCGACGGGCATCTCCAACGGCGGGATCTTCGTCCACCGGTTGGGCTGCGCGCTGGCCGAGCGGATCGCTGCCGTCGGTCCCATCGCCGGCACGATGGCCGAGCTGTTCGCGCCGCGCTGCGCGCCCCGGCCGGCGGTGTCGGTCGTGGCCTTCCACGGCACGGACGACCAGTTCGTCCCCTGGACCGGCGGTGTGGTGCGCGGATCGATCGGGGGGAGGGTGCTCTCCGTGGCCGACACGACGGCGCGGTGGGCCGCCCTCAATCACTGTCCGTCCACCCCGCAGCGCGTCGCCGAACCTGAGCGTGATGCCGCCGATGGCACCCGGGTACGGCGGGAGACGTACGCCCCGTGCCGGGACGGATCTGCCGTCGTCCTGTACGCCATCGACGGCGGGGGCCACACCTGGCCCGGGGGACCGGCCGGGCGGCTGCCGGCCAGCGGGAGGGTCAGCAGAGAGATCAGCGCGACAGAGATCCTCTGGCAGTTCTTCGCGGCACACCCCAAGCGCTGAGACCGGGTGTCGGAGGGACGGTACTGCCGGCATGCGCGGGTTGAGGATCGCGGCGCTGCTCATCCTCGCCTATGCCGTGGCGCTGGCGGTGAATGCCGGGATCTATGTCTCGTGGAGCGCCGATTTCCGGGAACTGCCGCGGCTGATCATTCGCCTGGGCGGTGCCATGCTCGTGGCCTATGGACTCTGGACCTCCGCGAGGTGGGCGTGGTGGGGCGGGGTGATCTTCTCTGGCCTGCTGACCGCCCTCGGCGTGCTGCTTGTCTACACCGGTGTGGCGACAGGGTTCGCGTTCCTCGCCCGCCGGCCCTACCCAGCGGTGGACGTGCTGTTCTTCGCGGTGAGCGTCACCACACTCGCCGCTGCATTCGTCCTTTTACTCCTTCCCTCGAGCCGTCAGGCGGTCGCGACCGGGCGGCGTGACTGGCGCGCGTAAGCGGGTGACCTAGGGGGACTCGACCCGCGTCCAGCCGCGGGTCTGCGGGGTCCATGCCTTGAGCGGCCGGCCCAAGTAGTCGCTCTCCTCGATCTCATAGCCCGCCGCCTCCAGCCGCCGCCGGGCCTCGGCGTAATAGCGGTAGTCCACCTGAAAGGCGCCGCGGCGCAGCGGGTTCTGGTAGCCGCTGATCCCGACGAGGAGCTTCTTCATGTTCTCGGTGTCCTCGGGCGCGGCGACGATGTCCACGGCCTGGTTGATCGTGCCGAAGGCGCGGACCGTGCGGCCCTGGGCGCGGTCCATCGGTCGGCCGGCCACGTTCGCGGCGGACACCGGGACCTCCATCGCCGCTCCCGGGGCCGAGCCGGCCTGGGCGCCTCCGCCCCCCCCCGCCGCGGCGCGCTGGGCCTTCAACGCTTCCACGCGCGCGCGGGCGGCGGCGATCTTCTCTTCGCGGCTCAGTTCCTGCTCGCTCTCGGCCATGCCGGTCTCCCTCCGATCGGTCGGTGCCATTGTACTATTAAGGCCGCGGACCAACATCCTCCGAAACCGAACGACGGGATCACGGATTCGTCGGATGTCGGTCCGCAGCCTCGCGAATCCACGCCTGCCAGCGCGGTGTCGTCCGGTCGGGTAAGGGTACTGCACGCCTTAACTCCACCCGCGGCGGGTTTCCCTAGCCGAGTCGGGGGGAGGGGGGTGTCCCCGGCCGACGAAAGACATAGGGCCGATTGGGCGGCGAGAGGAGAGGCTCGATGGAACAGGTGTCGGCATTCATCCCGCTGATCGTCTTGTTCGCGTTCATGTACTTCCTCGTCCTGCGGCCCCAGTCGGTGCAGGCGCGGCGGCGCCGCGAGATGCTGAGCAAGCTGCGCGAGGGCGACCGCATCGTCACCGTCGGCGGGCTGTACGCTACGATCCTGGACGTCAAGGAGGACACCCTCACCCTGGAACTGGCGTCCAACGTCAGGGTGAAGGCCGACCGCGGCGCGGTGCAGTCGGTGCGGGGGCGCCAGACCAAGCCGGCCTCATGACCGAGAGTCCCTTCGACAGTTACCTCGCGATGGTGGAGCGGGTGGGGGCCTTGCTCCGCTACGACGAATCGACCGTGGGACCGTTGCGGGCGCCGAAGCGCTCCATCATCGTCAGCATCCCCATCGAGATGGACAACGGACAGGTCGAGGTCTTCACCGGCTACCGCGTGCAGTATGATACTATCCGCGGGCCGGCCAAGGGCGGCATCCGCTACCACCCCGCGGTCACCCTGGATGAGGTCAAGGCGCTGGCGGCCTGGATGTCGGTCAAGTGCGCGGTCGTGGACATCCCCTTTGGAGGAGCGAAGGGGGGCGTGGCGGTGGACCCGGCCCGCCTCTCGCTGCGCGAACTGGAGCGCCTGACCCGCCGCTACGTGGCGGAGATCTTCGACATCATCGGCCCCGACCGTGACATCCCTGCCCCCGACGTGGGCACCAACCCACAGGTCATGGCCTGGGTGATGGACACGATCAGCATGAAGCGGGGCTACGTGGAGCCGGGCACGGTGACGGGGAAGCCGGTCCCCCTCGGCGGCTCCCGCGGTCGGGAGGAGGCTACTGCGCGCGGGCTCCTGTACACGGTGCAGGCGGCGCTGCGGGTACCGGGCCTGTCGCTGGAAGGCGCCCGCGTGGCGATTCAGGGCTACGGCAACGTCGGCGGGCACGCCGCCCGGCTGCTCCACGACGGCGGCGCCCGGATCATTGCCGTCAGCGACGTGCGGGGCGGCATTCACGATCCCCGGGGGCTGGACCCGCAGGCCCTGCACCGTCACCTGGGCACCACGGGGAGCGTCGTCGGCTTCCCGGGGGCGGCGCCCATCACCAACGCGGATCTGCTCACCCTGGAGTGTGACATCCTGGTGCCGGCGGCCCTGGAGCAGCAGATCACGGAGGAGAACGCGGATCGCGTCCGCGCGCGGCTGATCGCGGAAGGGGCCAATGGACCGACGACCCCGGACGCGGACGCCATCCTCCGCGAGCGGGGGATCTTCATCATCCCGGACATCCTCTGCAACGCCGGTGGGGTCGTCGTCTCCTACTTCGAATGGGTCCAGGACCGCTACGGCTACTTTTGGAAGGAGGAGGAGGTGCAGGCGCGACTGGCGGAAAAGATGCAGCAGGCCTTCGACGACGTCCTCACCGTGGCCAACCAGCACCAGGTGGACATGCGCACCGCCGCCTACGCGATGGGGGTCAGCCGGATCGCCGAGGCGCGGCGGCTGCGGGGGCTCTACGGATGAGCCCGACGCCGGTCACCCTCGAGGACGTGAAGCGGCGGCCCGAGGTTGTCGCCTTCGTGGAGAAGGCCAACGAGTACACCGGCGCCATCGGGTTTACCGAGCACGGGGTGCGCCACGCCACCCTGACCGCGAACATCGCGTCGAATATCCTCAAGCGCCTGGGGGCGGAGGAGCGCCAGGCGCAGCTGGCCGCGATCGCCGCCTACCTGCACGACATCGGCAACCTGGTCGGCCGCCACAACCACGAGGACACGGGTGCGGTGCTGGCGGGCCGCATCCTGGCGGGGCTGGGGATGGACCCGGAGGAACAGGCGATCGTCATGGGGGCCATCGGCAACCACGAGGAGCCGCACGGGGAGCCGGTCAGTTCCGTCAGCGCGGCGGTGATCCTCTCGGACAAGTCGGACGTGCACCGCAGCCGGGTGCGCAATCCCGATCCCACGACCTTTGACATCCACGACCGCGTGAACTACGCGGTGGAGCACTCCTTTCTGCGCGTGGATGAGAAGACCCGGACGATCACGCTGGAACTGACCATCGACACCGCGCTCTCGCAGGTGATGGAGTACTTCGAGATCTTCCTCTCCCGGATGGTGATGTGCCGGCGGGCCGCCGGGTTTCTGGGCTGCTCCTTCAAGCTGCAGATCAACGGGGCGAAGTTGCTGTAGCCGGTTGCCCCCGCGGGGCGACCAGCCAGGCATCGACCGCCGGCAGGATGAAGCCGACATACATCAGCGAGACGCCGACCGCATTGACGATGGAGATGGCGGCCGCCGGGGCGAGCCGAAGCCCCCCCGCGATGCTGTGCCCCCCCGCGATGATGAGCACGCCCGCGGCGATCAGGAGGAGAGACCAGACGCGGGCCCAGGGCTCCCCGGCGCGCGCCGCCCGGAGCGCCGAGCGCAGGGTCGGGATCAGGACCATGAGCGTGCCGGCGATATTCATCAGCACGACGGGCAGACGGAGCAGCGGCGGGCGGCGCAGGGCTTCAAAGCCTTCGGCGGGGAGCCGGGCCGCGTCCGCAGTCGTGGCGACGGTCTGCCAGATAATGAGCAGTGAGGCCAGGATGGCCAGGCCGAGCGCGACGCGCCCCGCGCGGGGCGCCGTCAGCATGAGGGTGCCGACTCCCAGGAACCCGGCCGTCAGTCCGGCGCCGAAGACGTAGTACATCTTGGCGCTGGTTTCGGTCCAGACGCCGAGCCGCGCCACCGCCTCCGCCCCGGACGCCGCGGCGAAGCAGGCCAGCGACAGCGCCCACACCAGGTAGACGGGCTGCCGCCGGTGGCGGTACCTGGCCAGGAGCGCCAGGGTAAAGGCGGCACCGATGAGGGTCGCCAGCCAGGCCAGGGATGTCACGGTGGAGGTATCTTCGACAGGAGGGATGTCCTTCCTCTGGGATCGGAGGAGGGAGGACGCGGCGAGATTTCCATAGAATTTCCCAGGTAGCCACAGAAATGTCGACCGCGACGGATCGCCAGATCTGGTTCACCCTCGGGGAGGCCAGTCGCCTGCTCGGGGTGGACGCCTCCACGCTGCGCGCCTGGGCAGACGCCGGACGGGTGCGGGCGTTTCGCACGCCCGGCGGGCACCGCCGCTTCGCCCGGGCCCACCTGCAGGAGTTCCTGCGGAACGGCCGGCCCCGGCGGCCCTCCCAGGTGGCCCGCTCCATCCACCGTCAGGGAAGCTCCCTGGCGCGGTCCCGATCGGCTCCCGATGCGCCCTGGAGCGCCGCGCTCGACGAGGCCGCGCGCGCGAAGATCCGGCGAATCTGCCGCGGGCTGATGAACGCGATGATGGGCTTTCTCGCGGGCGGGGCGGGCGGCCGGGGATACCTGCATCAGGGGGGGCGAGGCGGTCAGCTGCTCGGGCAGATGATGGCCGCCAGAGGTCTCACCCCTGCCCAGGCCGCCCAGGCCTTCCTGCACTTCCGCGGCATCATGACGGAGGCGGTGACGACCCGCCTGGCGCTGCCGCCCGATCAGCAGGTCCAGGCGCTGCGCCAGATGGACGCGTTCCTCAGCCACGTCCTCGTGCAGATGCTCGAGGCCCTCGAGGCGCGGAGGCGCACCATCGTTTCGTGACCGTCCACCTGCTCGCTCTAGACTACCGCCGCCTGCCCCCAGCGATGCGCGCACAGGGCCTCCTGCCCGAGGCGGAGGCGCCGCGGCTGCTGGGGAGGCTGGCCGCCGGGACCGCGGCCGCCGAGGTCGTGCTCCTGGCGACCTGCCACCGCTGCGAGGTTTATGCGGTGACCGGCGCCCCCGACCGGCTGGGCGCCGAGGTCAAGGCGGTGCTGCCGATACCCGTCCCTGCAGGGCAGTGGCGGCACCTCTGGGGAGCCGAGGCCATCGGGCACCTCTGCCGGGTCGCCTGCGGGCTGGACTCGTCGCTGGTGGGGGAGGCGCAGATCCTCGGGCAGGTGCGGCGGGCCTGGCAGGAGGCGGCGGCCGCTGGCACCGTGGGCAGGATCCTCCATCGCCTCTTCCACCTGGCGGTCTCCGCGGGAAAGCGGGCCCGCCCGCTGCTCGGAACAGATGGGCGGCTGACCTCCCTGGCCGATCTGGCGGTCCGCCTGGTGGCGGAGCAGGTGGATCCGCTGGCCGGCCGCCGCGCGCTCGTCGTGGGCGCCGGGGCCATGGCCCGGGCGGCGGTGCAGAGCCTCCTCGCCGCCGGTGTGTCGGAGGTCGTGGTGGCCGCCCGGCATCCGGAGGCGGCGGCCGCTCTCGGTGCGCGGGTCGCCGTCGCGCCCCTGGACCGGCTGACGGAGGTGCTCGCCGGAGTGGAGGTGGGCCTGACCGCCACCACGGCGCCCGGCTACCTCCTCGATGCGTCGGCGGTGCGCCGTGTGATGGCCGGGCGGAGTCGGCCCCTGACGCTGGTCGACATCGCCGTTCCCCCGGACATCGACCCGGAGGTGCGCGGCATCGCCGGCATCACTCTCATCGACGCCGAGACGATCGCCGAGCGGGCGCGGCAGATGGCCCCCCAGCCTGCAGAGACGCTTGCCCGTGTCGAGGCGGTCGCGGCGAGCACGGCCGCGGCCTTCGACCGATGGGGACGTGCCAGGGCAGTGGTCCCCGCGATCGTCCGGCTGCGGCGCCGCGCTGAAGAGATCCAGCACGCCGAGCTGGCCAGGGCGCTGCGCCGCCTCCCGCAGTTGGACGCGCGCGAGCGCGCGGTCGTGACAGCGATGGCGGCGGCGATCGTCAACCGGCTCCTCCACACGCCCACGGCCCGCCTCACCGCCGAGGCGGGTCAAGGCAACGGGGAGCCGCTGCGGCGCGCGCTCGAGACCCTCTTCGCCCTGGACCAGGAGGAGAACTGATGCGCCTGCGCCTGGCGACCCGCGGCAGCGCCCTCGCCCGTGCCCAGGCGGCTCTGATCGCGGACGCGCTGCACCGGCGCCACCCGGACCTCGCCGTGGAGGTGGTGGTGATCGCAACCGGGGGTGACCGGAGCCGCCGGGCGGCGGCAGCGGATGCCGAGTCGGCGAAGGGCCTCTTCACGAAGGAGATCGAGGAGGCACTCCTTCGGGGAGAGGTGGACCTGGCGGTCCACAGCCTGAAGGACC
>JACQGZ010000102.1 GCA_016199305.1 Armatimonadota bacterium
AAGCGCATGACGGTGGCTCGTCCCCCTCCTGTCTCAATCAGGCATAACACCTGGCCTGTGTATGGCCGCGGCCGGCCCCCACCGCGCAACCCGTTGAGAATGCCCCCCACGACCGTCGGCGCCTGGAAATGGGCAACGGCGCCGGTCTTGGGGATGGGGAGATCTGTGGTATCCCCGAGAGCGAAGATGTGCTCCTGCCCGGCCACGCGCAGCGTCCGGGGATCCACCGCAACCCATCCGTCCGGCGCCAGGCCGGCAGCCTCGATGGCCGCGGCCACACGGTGGGGCGGTACAAGGACCGCAAGATCGAACGGGACCTCTCGCCCCTCATGGGAGCGAATGGTCTGATTGCTGATCTCCTTCGCGTTGAACTCGGTGCTGACCCGGATTCCCCGAGCCTCCAGGAGCGGCCCGATGATGAGCGCGACCCTCTTCCCCGGAAAGACAACGGGGAAGGGAGAGACGTAGTGCAGATCGATGCGGTCCCGGAGGCGTCTGCGACGGAGATCATCGTCGAGGAGCAGCACGAGTTCCAGGGGCGCGGGCGGGCACTTGTAGATCTTGCGCGCCGGCCCGACCACGATCCGCCCAACCTCCAGCGCCCGGAGGGCATCACGCAGGCGGGTCGCGCTTTCCAGGTCGTAAAAGTGATGGGCGGCGGTGAAGCCCGGGATGCGCTCCGGCGTCAGCCGCGTCCCGGTGGCCAGGACGAGCCAGTCGAAGGTCAGTGTCTCGCCGCCGACCTGCACGGTGTGCGCCGGGGGGTTGATGGCCGTCGCGCTCCCTTCAAGGAATGCCACGCGTCGGTCGAGGAGGCGGCGCACCGGACGGACGAGGTTCTCCGGGTTGCTGTTTTGGAAGGGCACGTAGAGGAGACCGGCCTGGTAGACGTGCCGGCCGGTGGCGTCCACGACCACGACTTCCGCCTCTCCCCGCCGCAGACGCCGGGCGAGACGGTTCGCCACGATCGTGCCGCCGACACCGCCACCAAGGATAACCACGCGCGGGATCATCCAGACACCTCAGGCACTGGGCGTTACGCCCAGCCGTACGGCGTCAGGCTTGCATACGCCCGCCAGGTGAACGCGGCGATGGCTGCGGCCAGTACCACCGTCAGCCACACCGGAAAGGCGGCCCACACCTGCACCCCCAGCATCACCATCGTCAGCACCGCGAAGAGGCAGACCGCGGCGAGGCGCTTCCGCCGCAGGCGCAGGGTTTGAATCTGCGCGGCGACCTCCTGTGAGATCGGGTTCCCGCTCACCGTAGCAAACAGCCGGTCGATCGCCGGCTGCAGGCTGACGTGGACGTAGGTCAGCACGGCAGCGATGAGCATGAGCAGCAGGAACTTGAACCCGAGCGCGGCGTTGGTGATGAGGACGCCGAGGCCCATGCCGCGCAGCAGGATCAGCGCCAGGCCGGTCACCAGGGCGGTCCCCTGGAAGATGAAGCAGGGGGTGGTCCGGTTCTTGATGATGTTCTCCATGTAGGTATCGGTGCGGTCGCCCAGAGGCGGCCCCAGCCGGCCCCGGTTGTTCACGGCCACCAGCGCGTAGAACGGCCAGGCCATCAGCACCGCGGTGAGGACGTGAACGACCCGGATGATACCTGTCAGGGTCTCCATGGACAGACTCCAATTTAACGGAAGCGGGCCAGATCGCAATCAGGCAAAGATAGTATCCTGCTCATTCCTCACGAACGAGTGAGAAATCCGGTGACGCGCGGCATTCCTTTTTGGCGGCGCCCGGCGCCAAAAGGGCCGCCGAAAATACTCTGACCGCCCGATGGTATGCGTTCCTCTCCCGTGTCATAAGTTGCTTAGGACGGGAAAATCGGCCGAAAGTCACTTGCGGCTCAGCCAGGGGGGGACGATGAGCGAGCAGACGCCTACCCGTGAGCGACTCATCCGCCTGATCCGTGATACGGGAGGCGCCACGCTCGCGGATCTGCGCGGGCAGACGGGCCTGGCCCGGTCAACCCTTCGGCAGCACCTGGCCCGGCTGGCTCAGAGCGGTGTCGTCGAGAGTGTCCCGGAGAAACGGTCCTCCGGACGCCCTCCCTCGGTCTATCGCCTCACCCATCGGGCGGCCCTGGCGACGTCGGCCACCTATCTGACCTTCCTGCAGGCCGTGCTGGCGACCTTACGCGCCCAGGGGCACGATCCGGAGAGCGTCCTCCGGGAAGCCGTCACCGACTGGGCGCATCGTCATCCAGAGATCAGGGAGCTGCCCGATGTCGGGGCGCGGCTGGATGCGGCCCGGCGACTGCTCTTCGCAGACCTCGACCCGACGGAGGTGGAGCGGACCGAGGACGGCTACCAGTTCTCGCTCCGCACCTGTCCGCTGGCCTCTCTGGCGTTGGAGTACGGGGACCTCTGCTGCGTCGCCAGGAGCCTCATCGGCAGCCTGGTGGGGCAGGAGGTCGAACAGTCGGAGTGGATCTTGCGGGGGGATCCCCGCTGCACCTTTCACGTGCGCACAGAGCCCGCCCATGCCGCAATCCTCGCCCCGCCGTCCTCAGTCCCGTCGGAGCCCCGGCTGGCGACGGGCCACACCCCGAACGGCAGGAGCCCCGTCACCTTTTCGTTCGTGGGGATCCCCCGAGACCCGGCCCTGCTGCGGATGGCGATCGGGTTGCGCAAGGTCTTCGAGCGCCACGGCCACGGGTATCAGATGACCCCCGAGGGGGACGTCCGGCTGGTCTTCAATTTCATCGACCCGAAGCGTCCCCGTCCGTTCCGCCGGCGGGGCCAGGGGACGTTTGTAATCTCGGTCGCCGTCACCGATCAGCCCGTCGAGGACGTGCTCAAAGACGCCTACCC
>JACQGZ010000006.1 GCA_016199305.1 Armatimonadota bacterium
CCGCCGGCCCCTCTTCATCCTCGGCGTCCTCGCGGCCGGTGGCGCCGGGGGTGTCCTCAGCCTCCGCCGCGGCTGGCTCTGCCGGCGCTGCGGTGGCCGGCTCCTCCGCCTCGGCTGCGGGGGCCTCCATTGGCGCGGGGGCCTCGGTCGCCTCCGCTGCCTCGGGTGCTTCCGCCTCCGGCGCTATCGCGTCGGCGGGCGCGGCCCCGGTCGGCACCGGCGTCTCGGCGGCGCCCTCTTCCGGCGGCAGATCGATGAAGAGCTTCTGCGCCTCGATCTCCTTCAACTGCGTCTCGCTCTTGATGTCGATGCGCCACCCCGTCATCTTCGCCGCCAGACGGGCGTTCTGTCCCTCCCGGCCGATCGCCAGGGAGAGCTGGTGGTCGGGGACGATGACCTGTGCCGTCTTGGTCTCCTCGGTGACGTTCACCCGCACCACCTTGGCGGGACTGAGCGCCGCACCGACGAAGAGGGCGGCATCCGGGTTCCAGGGGATGATGTCGATCTTCTCCCCCCGCAGCTCGTCCACGATCGCCTGCACGCGCGACCCCTTGGGGCCGACGCAGGCGCCGACGGCGTCCACGTTCTTGTCGCGCGAGGCCACGGCGATCTTGCTGCGCGCGCCGGCTTCGCGGGCGATGGCTTTGATCTCGACGATGCCTTCGTAGATCTCCGGGACCTCCAGTTCGAAGAGGCGCTTCAGCAGGCCCGGGTGCGTCCGCGACACCACGATCTGCGGACCGCGCGTCCCCTGCCGCACCTCCACCACGTAGGCCTTCACCCGCTCCCCCTGCCGGTGGGACTCCCGGGGGATCTGCTCCGGCGGCGGGAGCACCGCTTCAATCCGGCCCAGATCCAGGTAGACGTTCTTTCGCTCGATGCGCTGCACGACGCCGGTGACGATATCCCCTTCGCGGTCGCGGAACTCCTTGTAGACCAGTTCGCGCTCCGCCTCCCGCAGCCGCTGCACGACGACCTGCTTGGCGGTCTGGGCGGCGATGCGGCCGAAGTCCTTGGGCGTGACCTCCAGCTCGACCATGTCGCCGATGGCGGCCGTGGGATCGTACTGGCGTACCTCGGCCAGGGCGATCTGCGTGGTGGCGTCCGCCACCTCCTCGGTGACGGTGCGGATCTGGTAGGCCCGCACCTCGCCCGTGTCGCGGCCCACCTCGATCCGCATGTTCTGCGCGGTGACGCCGAAGTTCTTCTTGTAGGCGGAGAGCAGGGCGGCCTCGATCGCTTCGACGATGACCTCCTTGCTGATCCCCTTCTCTTCCTCGAGCTGCTCCAGCGCGCGCACCAGTTCGGCGTTCATGCGTCTCTCCGGCCTCCTCGAGCCAGGTCCTGCTTCAGCGTCTCCTCATCGACCACCAGGCGGGCGGCGGTCACCCGCTCGCGGGGCAACCGCACCGTCCGTCGGTGGGGCGCGGGCCCGACGGCCAGCTCCAACTCGACCTGCCCTGCCACCCCGCGCAGCCCCAGGAGCCGCCCTTTGAAGTGGCGCTGCCCCTCCAGCGGGGGCTCGATCCACACCTCTACCTGCCGTCCGGCGAAGCGGGAAAAGTCCGCATCCGTCCGCAGCGGGCGGTCGAGTCCCGGCGACGAGACCTCCAGCGTGTAGGCGTGCGGGATGAGATCGTGCAGGTCCAGCTGCCGGGAGAGGGCCTCGGAGACCCGCGCCAGTTCGTCCACGGTCACGCCTTCCGCGCCTTCGGCAAAGACGCGCACGAGGGTCCGCGGCCCATCACCCAACACCTCCACGTCCACCACCTCAAGCCCGAACCGTCCGGCAATGGGCCGGACCATGTCTTCCACCCGCTGTGTGATCACGCTGCGACCGGTCGCCATGCCCATGCTCCGACTCAAAAAAAAGAGCGGGTCGGAACCCACTCTCCACCAGCGACAGGCGGCCCCATCCGTCACGGGCCGAATACCTATCGAGCATATCACGGACAGGCGGGAAATGACAAGACAAACCGCTGACGTGGCTGACGTGGTTACGGCGACAATCGGTTCAGCAGCCGGGGAAACGGGATCGCCTCCCGGATGTGTTCCAGGCCGCAGATCCAGGCCACGGTGCGCTCGATGCCCAGTCCGAAGCCGCTGTGCGGGACTGAGCCGTAGCGGCGCAGGTCGAGGTACCACTCGTAGGTCGCCCGCGGCAGCCCGTACTCGGCCAGCCGCCGTTCGAGCAACGCCAGGTCGTGTATGCGCTCTCCACCGCCGATGATCTCTCCATACCCGTCGGGCGCGAGGAGGTCGGCGGACAGCACCACCTCGGGTCGCGCTGGATCCGGCTGCATATAGAACGCCTTGCAGGCGGCCGGGTAGCGGTGCACGAACACCGGGCGATCGAAGTGCGAGGAGATCACCGTCTCCTCGTCCGCGCCGAAGTCCTCCCCCCAGGGGACGGGTTTGCCCGCCGCGGCCAGGATCTCCCTCGCCTCATCGTAGGCGATGCGCGGGAACGGGGGGACGACCCGCCGCAGCGGCTCCGGATCGCGGCCGAGCGTCGCCAGTTCGCGCGCGCGGTGCTGGAGGGTGTCGCGGACGATGGCGGCGACGAAGGCCTCCGCCAGATCCATGTAGCCATCCAGGGCCAGGTAGGCCACCTCCGGTTCGAGCATCCAGAACTCCGTGAGGTGGCGGCGGGTCTTGCTCTTCTCGGCGCGGAAGGTGGGGCCGAAGCAGTACACCCGGCCGAAGGCGGCGGCGGCCGCCTCGTTGTAGAGCTGTCCGGACTGCGTCAGGTAGGCCCGGCCCAGGTCGAAGTACTCCACGTCGAACAGCGTGGTCGTGCCCTCCACCGACGCGGGGGTGAGGATGGGGGCGTCCACCCGCAGGAATCCCGACCCGTCGAGGAAGGCGGCGGCGGCGCGGATGACCTCCGCGCGCACGCGCATGACCGCGTGCTGCCGGGGGGAACGCAGCCAGAGGTGGCGGTGATCCATCAGGAACTCCACCCCGTGCTCCTTCGGGGTGATCGGATAGGGGGCGGCCTCCTGGACGACGGTCAGCGCGCGCACGGTGACCTCGACGCCGCCGGGGGCGCGGCGATCCGCCCGGACCAAACCCGTGAGGATGAGGCTGCTCTCCGCCGGCAGGTGGTCGGCGCGGGCGAAGGTCTCGGCGTCCACCTCCTTCCCCGAGACCACGGCCTGCGCGAGGCCGGTCCCGTCGCGGACGAGCAGAAAGTGGATCCCCCCGCTGCTGCGCCGATTCGCCAGCCAGCCGCGGACCTCCACCGTCTCCCCGACGTGTCCGGGGAGCGCCTCGATGAACACCACTGGGGCCGCCCTCATGCGGCCGCCAGCGGCGCCACGGGGGAGGAGAGACGGATCGGGTCTACCAGAAGTGCTGGTACTTCGCGGCGAAGCGGCGCTCGAGTTCATCCTTATAGAGGTGGTACACCGGGCACTCCCGCGTCATGCACACCTGCAGGGCCGTGTTGCAGAAGGCCTCCGGAACCTCCCAGCAGCGCCGGTTAATAAAGTAGGCCTGGCAGACCCCCTTCTTCGGCAGGAGGACCGGCGCCTCGGGAAGGGCTGGCTCGCCGCCCGGGGCCGGCGGCATGGTGCGGGGCGCGCCCGGACCGGCGGGGGGGGCCGGCGCGGTCGCCCCTGAGGCCGGCACGGGTTCGCGGACCAGCCGGAGGAGGGGGCGGGCCTCCACCGTCTGATGGCGGTGCGGGACGGTCGCCTCCGCCAGCGCCTCCATCTCCTGGGAGGCCCCCTCGAGGATCTCCCTAACGCCGCGCCGCAGCTCCTCTCGCCCTTTGCTCATGCGCGATCACCTCCTTCGCCAGGTTCAGATACTGCTGGGCGCCGCGTGAGTCCGGCTGCGTCACGAACAGCGGCACGCCGTTCATCGACGACTCCACCAGTTTGATGTTGAAGTGGATCGTGGTCCGGAAGACCGCGTCGCCGAAGCGCTCACGGATGCCCTCGAGGATTTCGTTGCTGATGTTGGTGCGCGCATCATACATCGTGGGCAGGACGCCGATGATCTCCACCTGATGGCCGACCTCTTCGCGGACCATTTGCATCGTGCGCAGCAGCTGCCGCATCCCGATCAGCGCGTAGTAATGGGTCTGGATGGGAATGATCACCCCGTCACAGGCGACCAGCGCGTTCAGGGTGAGTAGCCCGAGGGACGGGGGCGTATCCAGGATGACAAATTCAAAGGCGGAGATGGCCGGCCCGAGCCGCCTGCGCAGCGCCTTCTCCCGGCCGAGGCGGGGGGCGAGCTCCAGTTCCGCCGCCGCCAGATCAATGGAGGCCGGGGCCAGGGTGAGGTTCTTGACCTTGGTCTCGGTGAAGATCTCCTCCAGGGGCGGGCCCTGGCCGTCCTCGCCCCCTTCGACCAGGACGTGGTAGATCGTCCGGCCCAGCGCTCCGGGGTCCACGCCGAGGCTGACCGTCGCGTTGGCCTGCGGGTCGAGATCGATCAGCAGGGTGCGACGGCCCGAATGCGCCAGGGAGGCGCTGAGATTGACCGCCGTGGTGGTTTTGCCGCAGCCGCCCTTCTGGTTCACGAGAGCGATGACGCGCGTCTGCGTGGGTGAGTGCAACCGTTTCCTCCATGGGCGGCCGGTCGACCTGACCGGCCGCGCTGCCCGCCCCTCAGTTCAACAGGGGCGTGGTGCGACGTTCTGCCGCGTTGAGCACCGCGCGCACGGCCGCCTCCTCGGGGATGCGGTCACTGACGGCGCTGCCGACGAGTCGCTCTTCCACCTCCTCGGAGCGGAGTCGGAGCTGGACGATGACGGCGTCGCGTTGGGCGATCGACTGCAAGACGGCCTCGTCGAAGCGGAGGTGCCAGGGTTGGGGCAGGAACTGGTTGAGGGCAGAAACGGTCGCCGCCGCCGCGGCCTGCACGGTGCCCCGCACTCCTTCCCCTGTCTCGGCGCGGCCGAGCATCATGCGGTCGTCGTGGGCCAACTCCACATCCACCCGCACCCGCCCCGCTTCCCGCTCGATCGTCAGCCGGTTGACCCGCAGTCGCGCTGCGCCCATCTCTCTGATGGTTCGACCCGGCCCCCATATTTCCTCTCCCCGGCGCCGCCGGACCACAAGATACGGGCTGAGGCCGTCCTGCCGGCGCGGGTGCGGACAGGGCGCTCCCGCTGGCGGGGGCGGTTGGAAGGGCGGTACAATCGAAGCCAGACGCCTTAGCCCTTCACCCAGCGGTTCGCAATCCGAAAGGAGGCCGCGCATGCGGATCACGGTCAGTCTGATCAAGGCCGACATCGGGGCCATCGGAGGCCATACCGCGCCCAGCGCGGAGGTGCTGGCCATCGTCCGGGAGCGGATCCAGAAGGCGAAAGGATCACTGCTGATTGACGCTCACGTCGGCCACACGGGAGACGATCTCGCCTTCCTCATGACCCACACCCACGGCGCCGACGACCCCCGTGTCCACCAGCTGGCCTGGGACACCTTCCTGGCCGCCACGGAAAAGGCCAAGGGACAGGGACTCTACGGGGCCGGACAGGACCTCCTGCGCGATGCCTTCTCCGGTAACGTGCGCGGCATGGGCCCGGGCAGCGCCGAGATCGAGTTCGACGAGCGCCCCAGCGAGGCGCTGATGACCCTGGTGGCGGACAAGTGCGGCCCCGGCGCCTTCAACCTCCCCCTCTACCTGGCCTTCGCCGACCCGATGTACTCGCCCGGGCTGCTCCTCTCCGAGGGGCTGCACGACGGCTTCACCTTCCACATCATGGACATGGACCACACCGAGGGCGACCGGCTGATCGTGCTGGAGGCCCCCGAGCGCCTCTACGACATCGCCGCCCTGCTGCGCGACACCAACCGCTACGCCATCGAGTCGATCTGGTCGCGCAAATACCCCACGGAGCAGGCGGCGGCGGTGGGCACGACCCGCCTGCGCAACATCGCCGGTAGATACGTTGGAAAAGACGACCCGCCGGCGATCATCCGCACTCAGAAGATGTTCCCGGCCACAGAGGAGTTCGGCCCGGCCTTCGGTGTGGGCGCCTTCGTCGGCGGAGACACCCGCGGCAGCCACAACCTCCCTCTCATGCCCGTGCCGATGAACACGCCGGCGTCGACCTTCTTCTGCGTCCCCATGGTCTCGGCGCTGGGATTCTCGATGCACGATGGCATCCTGACGGAGCCGATCGACCTCTTTGCCGATCCCTTCTGGGCGCACGTGCGCGACCGCGTGGCGGCGAAGGCGATCGAGATGCGCAAGCAGGGGTTCTTCGAGCCGGCCACGCTGCCGTTCTCGGAGCTGGAGTACGGTGGGATCGTCGTGCGGCTGGGCAAACTCGAGAAGGAGTTCAGCATTCGCGACGGCAGCGGCGACGGGAAAGCGGCACCGATTGGTGCTCCCGCGGGGGTGGAGGACCCGGATTAGTCTGCAAAGCTGAGGAGCAGTCTCCTCGTTCCAGAACGACGGGATACTTCCGCGGGGAGACCTCTCCTCAGCCGATTACCGGACGATCCGCGTGGGCCCCGCAGGCACCCACCGGCGCAGCCTCGGCGGCCGGCCTAGTGGCGGTCGCGGCGCTGTTCGCCCTTCAGGACTGTTCGATTGAGCAGGTTGATGAGGCCGGGGGCGATCGTGGGCAGGATGGCGCCGACGACGATCATCCCGCCCAGCA
>JACQGZ010000103.1 GCA_016199305.1 Armatimonadota bacterium
GCCCGCCCGCGTGCTGGAGGTGGGGACGGCGATCGGCTACGCCGCGATCTGGATGGGGCGGGCGCTGCGCGAGCACGGTGGCACACTGCAGACGATTGAATTGAGCCCGGCGCGCATCGAACGGGCCGGCGCCGCGCTCTCGCGCGCCGAATTGACCGACACCGTGGAGATCCTCCCCGGCGCTGCCCTGGAGATCCTCCCGGGGCTGCCCGGGACGGCGTACGGGCTCATCTTTCTCGACGCGGTGAAGGCAGAGTATCCGGCCTATTTCGAGCGCGCGCTCCACCTGCTGGCGGAAGGCGGCGTCCTCCTCGCGGACAACGCCCTGCTCGGCGGCGAGGTCAGCCCCGGATCGCCGGAGGGCCACTGGTCCGCCGAGGATCGCGAAGGGATCCGGCGATACAATGCGCTGGCCTTCGCCCACCCCGCCCTGGATTCGGTGATCCTGCCGCTGCGCGACGGGCTGACGCTCAGCCTCAAACGGTAGCCCCGCCGGTGACCGAGCGCCTCTTTCACCAGGACGCCTACCTGCGTGAGTTCACCGCCCGCGTCATCGCGGTCTCTCCCGGACGGGGCGGGGCGCCAGAGATCGTGGAACTCGACCGTACCGCCTTCTACCCCACCTCCGGCGGGCAGACCCACGACACGGGCGTCCTGGCCGGCCGGCCGGTCGTCGACGTCGTGGAGGAGGAGGGACGGATTCTGCACCATCTCGGCCCCGCCGTGCCCCCCGCCGCGGCGATCACGCCGGGCCGGGAGGTGGCGGGCCGGATTGACTGGGACCGCCGCTTCGATCACATGCAGCAGCACACCGGCCAGCACATCCTCTCCCAGGCCGCCCTGCGGGAGGCGGGCGCCGAGACGCTCGCCGTCCACCTCGGTCCCGCGCGCTGCACGGTGGACCTCAAGGTCGCCATCTTCGGACCCGATGAGGCGGAACGGGTGGAGGAGGTCGCCGGCGCCGTGGTCATGGAGAACCGCCCGGTCCTCATCCACACGGTGGACGAGGCCGAGGTCCGCCGCATGGGATTGCGCCGTCCGCCGAAGAAGCAGGGGATGATCCGCGTGGTAGAGGTGGAGGGATTTGACCGCTCCGCCTGCGGCGGCACCCACGTGCGCGCTGCCGGGGAGATCGGCGCGATTGCCATCACCGGCTGGGAGCGGTACAAGGGCGCCACCCGCGTCGAGTTCCTCTGCGGCTGGCGGGCGGTGCGCGATGCCCGGCGGAAGCGGCGGGTGCTGGCGGAGGTCGGGCGGGCGCTCTCCGCCGGGGACCAGGAGGTGGCGGAGGCGGTCCAGCGGGTCGCTGCGCGGGAGCGGGAGGCGGCCCGGCAGGTCGAGGAGATCCGCGCGCGTCTTCTCACGATGGAGGCGGAGCTGCGCCGGCGCGGGCTCGATCTTCCCGCGGTGGTGGCGGAGGTGACGGCGGGGCGCGATCCGGAGGAGGTGCGCGGGCTGGCGACGGCGCTGGTGCGGCCGGGGGGACTCGTGGCGCTGCTGGGCGGCGACGGCGGACGGCTGGTCTTTGCGCGGTCGGCCGATGTGGCGCTCGATCTGGCGGCTCTGCTGCGCCGCACGGTGGAGCGGTTCGGCGGCCGCGGGGGCGGCCGGCCCGAGTTCGCCCAGGGGAGCGTCCCCACAGCGGCCGCCCTGGAGGAGGTCCTCGCCGCGGCGCGCCGCTGGGTGGAGGAGGCGCTGACGGCGAAGGAGGCGGACGGTGCCTGAGATCCCCTTCGTCGAGACGCTGGTCGGCAACCTGGCGCCGCGCGTGGCGGGCCGCACGATCCGCGCGATCCAGGTGCGCAGCCCCTCGCTCCTGAAGACGGTGGATCCCTCGCTGTCGACCGTGCAAGGGGAGACCATCCGGAGCGTGCGCCGCCGGGGGAAACTGCTCCTCTTCGACCTCACCGGCTCCCTGGTGATGATCGTGCATCTCATGCGCGACGGCCGCCTCACGATCACCCCGTCGCGGCAGCGACCCACCCGCGACGTCGCCCTGGTCCTGACCCTCGACGGTGGTGAGGACCTGCGCCTGGTCGAGGGAGGACCGAAGAAACGCGCGGGCCTCTATCTGCGCAGAACGGGCGAGGTCGAGCAGACCGAGCCGGTGGCGGGACTGGGGGTGGAACCGCTCTCGGAGGATTTCACGCCGGAGGGTCTCTCCGCGATGCTCGATCAGGCGGCGATGCAGGTAAAGCGCTTCCTGGGGACGCAGCGCTACCTGGCCGGCATCGGCAACGCCTACGGAGACGAGATCCTCTGGGAGGCGCGCCTCTCCCCTTTCGCCTCCTCCCCGGCGCTGCGCGCGGAAGAGCGGTCGCGGCTCTATGCGGCGATCCGGGAGGTGCTGGCGCGCTCGGTGGAGGAGCACCGGCGGCACTTCGGCGACGCCCTGCCGATGCGTGAGCCTCCGGTACTCCTGCGGGCCCACCGCCGAGCCGGCGAGCCCTGTCCCCGCTGTGGGACGCCGATCGCCGCCGTCTATTACAGCGAGAAGGAGACCTACTACTGTCCGACCTGCCAGACGCGCGGCAAGGTCTACGCCGACCGGCGCCTCTCCCGCCTGTTGAAGTAACTACTCGGTCGCGCCGTGCCTCCGCAGCAGGTCGGCCGCTTCGGTGTGTCCCGCGGCCAGGGCGATGGACAGCGGGGTTTGTCCCTTGTCGTGCCGGGGGTTCACCTCGGCGCCGCGGGCGAGGAGCGCCTCGACCAGATCCGTGTTGCCGTCGTGGGCCGCCAGGTGCAGGGGAGTGTACCCCGAGGCATCCGCCAGGTTGATGTCCGCCCCGGCGGCACGCAGGAGCTCGGCGATCCGGCGCCGCGGCCCGGGGGCCACGCCGGCGTCGTGACTGGCGAGCGCGGAGTGGAAGGGTGTGTTACCGGTGCTGTTCCTGGAGACGGCCCGCACACCGGCGCCCCGCGCCAGCAGGACCGTCACGGCGTCGGGATGTCCAAAGAACGCGGCGAGATGGAGCGGGGTCCATCCGTCGGGGCTGTACGAGTGCACGAGGGCCGAGTTCGCTCGCAGCAGCGCCTCCAGGCGGTCGGTCCTCCCCAATGCGGCGGCCGCAAAGAGGTCCACGTCGGCCCCCCGCGCGACCAGCAGGTCCGCGATGTCATGCCTCCCGTAGTAGATGGCGGTCAGGAGGGCGCTGATCCCGCTCTCATCTCGGGCATTCGCCGGGGCGGGATCATCCCGCAGCAGGGATTCGATCCTCCCGACGTCGCCGGCCTTGACGGCCGCGAAGAGTTCAACCGTCGCCGCGTCTTGCACAGACGGTATTATGACAGTGTCTCCGGTGCGCGGTCATGATCGATAGGAATCGGCTCATCGCATTGCTGGCCGGCCTGGTCCGCGAGAACTCGATCAACCCCGATCTGGTGGCGGGCGCCCCGGGCGAGGGCGCGATCGCCGCCGTCCTGGTAGAGTACTGCCGCCGCGGCGGCCTGGAGGCGGAGGTCCGGGAGGTCGCCCCCGGGCGCGCCAACGTGATCGCGCGTCTCCGCGGGCGGGGCGCGGCGCCGGCCCTGCTGCTCAATGGACACATCGACACGGTGGGCGTCGAGGGCATGACCATCGATCCTTTCGGCGCCGAGATCCGGGAGGGCCGCCTCTACGGGCGGGGCGCGTTCGACATGAAGGGCGGGGTCGCCGCCATGGTCGAAGCCGCCGTGGCCGCGGCCGAGCGGGGGGCGCGCCCCGGGGATGTCATCCTGACGATGGTAGCGGACGAGGAGTTCGCCAGCCTGGGGACGCAGGCCGTCGTGCGCGATGGCCTGCTGGCGGGCGTCGGGGCGGCCATCGTCACCGAACCGACCGGCCTGGACCTCTGCGTCGCCCACAAGGGGTTCGCCTGGTTCACGGTGGAGACGGCCGGGCGGGCCGCGCACGGCAGCCGGCACGAGCGGGGGGTCGACGCCATCGCGCACATGGGACGGGTGCTCGGGGGGCTGGAACGCCTGGAGCGAGAGGTGTTCCCACATCGGATGCACCCCCTGGTCGGGCGGCCATCGGTACACGCCTCGCTGATCGAGGGCGGCATCGGCTTGAGTACCTTTCCCGATCGCTGCCGCCTGGAGATCGAGCGGCGCACGCTGCCGGCCGAGACGTCCGATGACGTGGCCGCGGAGATGGAGGCCCTGCTGGCAGGGCTGCGTGCGGCAGATCCGGCCTTTCAGGCGAGCGCGAGGCTGCAGATGTACCGTCCTGGACTGGAGGTCTCGCCGGACGCTCCGGTCGTCCGCGCCGTCCGGCACGCGGCAGAGCGGGTGCTCGGCCGCGCCCCCGCGCTGGTGGGCGAACCGGCCTGGCTCGATTCCGCCCTGCTGGCCGCGGCGGGGATTCCCACCGTGATCTTCGGCCCGCGGGGGGAGGGGGCGCACGCGGCGGTGGAGTGGGTGGATCTGGAGTCGGTCGCCGCCGCGGCCGAGGTGCTGGCGGAGATGATGATCGGGTGGGGCGAGGAGAACCGATGAGAACGATGATGCCATGCGGCTGCTGACGCTGCTGTCGGACTTCGGCGCCGACTCGCCCTAC
>JACQGZ010000115.1 GCA_016199305.1 Armatimonadota bacterium
CGCCCTGCGCCCATGCGCGGTCGCCGGGTGCGGCCGCCGGCCCCGCGACGAGCAGCAGGACCGCCAGCAGCGCACGGATAGCCCTATTCAACGGTCATCTCGATGTGTGCACCCCGGTGGTCCCGGACATCCACGATCTTGCCGCGCGTCCCACTCTCCTGCAGGTCGGCCAGCAGGCGCGGCACATCGATCTCCTGCCCGTTTGCCGTCACCCGCAGCCCCTTGGGGAGAAACCGGAGGATAACCTCGGCCAATCCCAAAGGTACCGTAAAATTCATTGCTTCGCCACGGTGGCCCGTGAACCGCACGCGCAGCAGGCGGCCGCGCGACGCCTGACGGCCCCGCTCGGGCTGGAGGGCTGCCAGCAGCCGGTCCGCGTCGTCCCCCGACAGTTTCCCCTCCCGGAGCATGTCCAGGATGCGCAGCCGTTCTTCCGGATCAGCCGCCATCTCACCCTCCGCGGATGGTGAGATCGCCCGAGACGGCGCGCAGCTCGACCGACGCGTCGCGGGCGCCGAGCACGCCCTCGAGTCATCCGCGTCCCTTCTGCAATTCCTGAAGCGGGAGCTTTGACTCAATCTCCCCGGCGGTGGCATGACCCCCCGCCCGCGCGGATCTCCGGCCCCACCGCGTAGGTGTCGAAGGAGGCCGGAAATGGGGTCATTGTGGCAACTTTCACTGAATCCCTGTGACCCGGCCCATAGCCCGTCGGTGGGCCCAGGGGTACGCTGGCCCACAGACAGGCCCGGAACGGAGGAGCCGGAGATCATGAAACCAGAGCAACGGTTCAGGGTGCTGGCAATCCTCTTCGGGGAACTCACAAGAATCCCCGAGTACGACGCCGAGGGGAATCGCCTCTACCAGCGTCTGCGCAGGGGGCGCGTCGACACCCACGGGGCCGATAGCCAGGCGCGGCCGCGGCAGGCAGTTTCAGGCGGGAACAGCCGGGCCGTCCGCGGGCTGAAGCCTGCGGGTCTGACCTCGCTCTAAGACCGGGCGGGCGCGGCGAGGCCTGCTTCGGGCGCCACGAGAAGACGGGCAAGGCGCTGAGATCGCCCGTCTAGCGCCGCGGTCGCGACGATCCGTCGGAACACCAGCAAAGAGCGCCTCCTCGATGCGCCGTCAACGCCTCCGCGGGGCGACTAGCCCGGAACCCCGTCGGGCACAACAAGAGTGACCTCCGAAAAGGCAAACCCACCGCAAGGTGGGGACGCAAAGCCACCGGGCCCCCCGCGGGCAGCCGGGGCTGCCGAAGAGGATGCCATCTTCCGCGATGGGATCCTCTTTTCTCTTGGCGCCGACATCGCACCCCACCCGGCCGCGGAGATGACGAGGCCGGGCACGACGAGGCACTCGGAGATGGCAGGGCACGCGCTCACAGCGGATTCCACCCGGGCCCCGGCCGGCCCCTCGGGTACCCCCGGTCCCGTCACGAAGCTGCAGATCGGTTCCCGTCCCGCCCGGATTCTGTTCATCGACCAGGACCGCCTGATCCTCCCTCTGCGCGCGCGGCTGGAGAGCCTGGGCGCCCGCGTGGAGATCCTGGACACCGGCACCGAGGCGCTAATGCGCGTCCGCGCCACGGTCCCCGACCTGATTCTGCTGGACATCGCCATGCCGGACATCGACGGCATCAGCCTGATCCGGGACTTGAAGCAGGATCCGCTGACCCACAAGGTGCCGGTGATGATCCTGAGCGCCGTGGCCGGCGTAGACAAACGCATCCAGTGCCTGGACGAAGGCGCCTGCGACTATGTCGTCCGGCCGTTCAGCCCCGACGAACTGGTCGCGCGCATCCGGGTGGTGCTCCGGGGCAAGAGCCGCGAGGATGCCCTGCGCCGCCGGGTCGCCTTCCTCGAGGAACTGGCGGCCTCCGACCCCCTCACCAGCCTGCTGAACCGGCGCGCCTTTGAGGACCGCCTCCACCTGGAGATGGAGCGGGCGCGCCAGAGCGGCCATCCCCTCTCGTGCCTGATTCTGGACATCGACTGGTTCAAGGCGGTCAACGACCGCTACGGCCATCAGGTCGGCGATGACACGCTGCGCCAGGTCGCCAAGGTGATCCTGGAACGCCGCCGCCCCGAGGATGTGGTCTGCCGCTTCGGCGGCGAGGAATTCGTCTGGCTGCTGCCCGGGGTGAACCGCCAGCCGCTGGCGGACTGGGCGGAGTGGCTGCGGCGGACGGTCGAAGAGGTGGAGATTCCTACGAGCGAGGGCGCCTTCCACATCTCCATCAGCATCGGCGCCGCCACTTACACACTGAAGGAACACGGCGTCGTCTCCGCGACGATGCTGCTGGAGCAGGCCGACGGCTGTCTGCTCGAGGCGAAGAAGCGCGGGAAGAACCGGGTCGTCTTCCGAGAAACATGGGCGCCCGTCGAGATTGCCGACGTGGGTCCGGCGTTGCGCAGGGGGGACAGCGACCCGGGGGACGGGAGGGCAGGCCGCGCAGGTCTGCCCTCCCCCACCCTCCTGGACGGGAGCCCTGCCGAGGAATCGCCGGCCGGCGAGGACGCCCGCGGCACTCTGCTGCGCGATCTCGTCGAGAGCAGCGTCAAAGTTCTGAGGGCGGCACTCGAAGCCAAAGATCCCGACACGATGGCGCACTCGCAGCGGGTCGCCAACACCGCCGTCGCCATCGCCATGGAGATGGATCTACCCCAGGAGGAGATCGAGCGCATCCGGCTGGCGGGGCTGCTGCACGACCTGGGCAAACTGGCCGTGCCGGAGGCGATCCTCCTCAAGCCGGGACCGCTGACCGCGCACGAGCGGGCGATCATCAAGCGCTATCCTGAGCGCGGCGCGATGATGCTGCAGGAGGCCCGGGCCTTCCACCACCTGGTGGACCTGGTCCTGCACCACCAGGAGGCCTTCGACGGCACCGGCTATCCCGATGGGCTGGCAGGCAACCGGGTGCCGATCGGCGCCCGCATCATCCGGGTGGCCGACGTCTTCGATGCCCTCATCTCCGATCGCCCCTACCGGCGCCGCAAGACCCTGCTGGAGGCGCAGAGTGAACTGCGCGCGA
>JACQGZ010000116.1 GCA_016199305.1 Armatimonadota bacterium
CGTACGAAGTGCTCTCCGATCCCGAGAAGCGCCGCCGCTACGACCAGTTCGGCGCCGACTGGCAGCGCGGGCTGCAAGGTGGCGTGCCTCCCTCGTGGCAGGAGGTGTTCCGCCAAGCGCAGCGCGGCCGAACGGCCGGCCGGCGGCCGACGGGAGCGCCCGGCCCAGACTTCGACACGACGGTCGGGGACCTGGGCGAGTTCTTCGAGAGCCTGTTCGGGCGTGGCGCGCGTACGCCCGGCCGGACGGTGAGTGCGCGTCCCCGCGCCGGCGAGGATCTGGAGCAAGAGATCCAGGTGTCGCTCGAGGAGGCCTATCGCGGCGGCACACGGGAGTTCGTGGTCGACATGCCGGATGCCGGCGGCAAGCCGACGCGCGAGCGCCTGGAGGTGAAGGTGCCGCCCGGGGTCAGAGATGGGCAGACGCTCAAGGTGGCCGGGAAGGGCCATCCGGGTATCAGTGGCGGACCGCGCGGCGACCTGCGGCTCAAGGTGAAAATGCTGCCGCATTCCCGCTACGAGCGGCGGGGCGATGACATCTACGCCGACGTCCCGGTGCCGCTGTGGGACGCGGTGCTGGGCGGCGAGGTGGAAGTGCACACGCTCGGGGGACGGGGCACCTTTCGCATCCCGCCCGAGACGCAGAATGGCCGCCTGTTCCGGTTGGCCGGGCAGGGCATGCCCAAGCTGGGCGGCGGCGGCAAGGGCGACTTCTACGCGCGGGCGAAGGTCGTGCTGCCCGACCATCTTTCGGAGCGGGAGCGGTCTTTGTTTGAGGAGTTACGCCAGCTCCGCGGCGGGACGGCGGCAGCGTAGCCAAGAGTGAAGAGTGAAGTCACCCTTCCCTTGGAAAGGGGGTGATCAGAGCACATGGTGATCAAGGATGATGAGCCGTGCTTCACGATTGGCGTCGTGCATCAGATGCTCGGCCTCCACCCCCAGACGCTACGGCACTACGAGCGGCTCGGCCTCGTCCGCCCCCACCGGTCCGACGGCAAGATTCGCATGTACTCGGCCAAGGATCTGGAGCGTATTGCCCTGATCAAGCGCTGGATTGACGACTTCGGCGTCAATCTGGCAGGGGTGGAGATGATGCTGAGGATGCAGGAGAGGATGGAGGCCATCCGCACCGAGATGGAGCGCGAGATGGAGGCGATGCGTAACCAGTATGAGGCTGAGGTGCGCCGCCTCAGGGATGTGCTGGCTCGCGTGACGCGTGAGCGGTAGTAAAGAGCCCTAACGAAATCACAGATGAACACCGATACACACAGATACCTCATCCGTGTTTACCTGTGGTGTTGATAGGTGTGCTAAGCATGATGAACATCAATAAGTACACCGAAAAGGCGCAAGAGGCGCTCTATGGCGCGCAACGGATCGCCGAGGAACGGAACCATGGCCAGGTAGATGCCGAGCACCTGCTGGTGGTGTTGCTCCAGCAGGAGGAAGGTGTCGTGCCGCGGCTGCTGGAGAAGCTGGGCGTCTCCCCGCAGGCGGCGCTCAACCGGCTGGCGGCGGAACTGGACAAGCTGCCCAGGATCTACGGCCCGACCCAGGTCAGCATGGCGCCACGCCTGCGACGCATCGTGCAGCAGGCGTTTGAGGAGGCCAACCGGCTGACGGACGAGTACGTCAGCACCGAGCACCTGTTTCTGGCCCTGGTGGACGACCGGGAGAAGGGCCCGGCACAGCTGGCGCTTGGCAGCTTGGGCGTCACGCGGGAGCAGGTGTACCAGGCCCTCACGGAGATTCGGGGCGGGCAGCGGGTGACCGATCCGAATCCGGAATCCAAGTACCAGGCGCTAGAGCGCTACAGCCGTGATCTGACCGGGCTGGCGCGCAAGGGCACGCTGGATCCGGTGATCGGCCGGGACGAAGAGATTCGGCGGGTGATGCAGGTGCTCTCGCGGCGCACGAAGAACAACCCGGTGCTGATTGGCGAGCCGGGCGTGGGCAAGACGGCCATCGTCGAGGGCCTGGCCCAGCGCATCGTGCGGGGCGACGTGCCGGAGAGCCTCAAGCGCCGGCGCGTGGTGGCGCTCGACCTGGCGGGCATGATCGCCGGCACGAAGTATCGTGGGGAGTTCGAAGAGCGCCTGAAGGCGGTGCTCAAGGAGATCCAGCAGGCCGAGGGCGAGATCATCCTGTTCATCGACGAGTTGCACACGGTCGTCGGGGCGGGCGCGGCGGAAGGGGCGATGGACGCCTCCAACATGCTCAAGCCCATGCTGGCCCGGGGCGAGCTGCACTGTATCGGCGCGACGACCCTGGACGAATACCGCAAGCACATCGAGAAGGACGCGGCGCTGGAGCGGCGCTTCCAACC
>JACQGZ010000010.1 GCA_016199305.1 Armatimonadota bacterium
CCCTCCCCGGTGGGGCCGTCGGGGAAGCGGATCCAGTCCTTCTGGACCTTCTCCCTGGGGGTCAACCGCTTCTCCAAGAACAAGGAGGAGGCCTGGCACGTCCTGGCCTACCTGACCGGGAAGAAGGCGATGGAGGAGTTCTCCTCGCGGACGAAGTTCCCGTGGGTGACGATGAAGTCGGTGCTCTACACCCAGCCGCTCATCGACACCTGGGGCCGGGAGGAGCTGGCGGTCTGGGAGGACGCGATCGTGCAGTCCGACCCGTACTACTTCCCGTACTTCCCGGAGCTGAACGAGTTCATGGACAAGATCGGCACCGCGGCGTCGCGCTCCATCGCCGGCGCCAAGGTGAGCGACGTCCTGAACGACCTGCAGACCTGGGCGTACGAGCGCATGTACCGCGGCGGTTACTACCGGTAGGGCGTCACGGCGGTCGGCGTGCGGCAGCACCGGTGGGAACGCGCGTCCATGCTGGCGCCGGGGCTATTGGCCCTGGCGGCGGTGACGCTGTTCCCCGGCGTCTACCTGCTCTACATGAGCGTGCTCAGCTGGACGGCGTTCTCACCGGAGGTCCGCTTCGCCGCGCTGGACAACTTCCGCACCCTGCTCCGTTCCGCGACCTTCTGGGAGTCGGCCGGGACCACGCTCCTGTTTGTGGCGCTGACCACAACCATCAGCCTGGTGCTTGGTCTGGCCCTGGCTCTGGCGCTGAACGAAGACCTGCGGGGGCGGGGGGCGATGCGCACGCTGCTGACGCTGCCGCTCATCGTCCCGCCGGTCGTGGCCGGCTTCGGCTGGAAGTTCCTGTTGAGTAGCGACGTGGGGGTCATCGGGGCTTTCCTGCTGCCAATGGCAGGCATCCGGGTGGCCCCCACGGGCGACCCCCAGCTGGCGATGGCCTCGGTGGTGCTGGCCGACATCTGGAGCAAGACCTCCTTCATGTTCCTGATCTCCCTGGCCGGATTGCAGGCGATTCCGCCGTTCCTCTACGAAGCCGCCCGCATCGACGGGGCGGGGTTCTGGGCGCAGTTCCGGCTGGTTACCCTCCCCCTGCTCAAGGGGGTGCTTATCATCGCCGTCATCCTGCGCGTCCTGGACGCCATCAACACCTTCGACGTCATCTTCGTGATGACGCAGGGCGGCCCGGGAACGGCGACGGCGACCTTCTCCATCCTGGGGTGGAAGATTGGGTTCACCTATTTCGACCTCGGTCAGGCCGCGGCGCTGGCGGTCCTGATGATGGTGGGGGCGGTCTTCGCCACGAACCTGCTGATCCGGAGGGCCCGGCTTGCGGTCTGAGCGTGCGGCGGAGGCCGTGAGAACGGTGGCGGTGCGGGGGCAGGCGCGCGCCGCGAGCAGGGCGCCGGCCCGGCGGCGCTGGACGCTCATCCTGGTCTACGGGTTCCTCCTGACCTACCTGGCGTTCGTGCTCTTCCCCCTGGCCTGGCTCCTCCTCTCGTCGTTCAAGACGCGCGCCGATGCCCTGGCTCTGCCGCCGCGGGTCATCTTCACGCCGACCTTCGACGCCTACGAGAAGCTCTTCACCGCGGGGATCCTGATGCCGTTCGGCAACAGCATGTTCGTGGCGTTCACCAACATCGCCACCGCTCTGGTGTTGGGCGTGCCGGCGGCCTACGCGCTGGCCCGCATGCAGGGCGGCGCCAAACAGCACCTCTCCTTCTGGGTCCTTTCCACGCGCATGGCACCGGCCTTCGGGGTGATCGTGCCGATCTACGCCCTGATGCGCACACTCGGCCTCCTGGACACGCGCTTCTCCGTGACCCTGGCGCACCTCAGCTTCAACCTGCCCTTCGCCATCTGGCTGTTGATGCGCTACTTCGAGGACCTGCCGGTGGAACTAGAGGAGGCGGCCCTCGTGGACGGCGCCTCCCGCTGGGGCGCGCTGCGCCACGCGGTCCTGCCGGTCAGTGTGCCCATGCTGGTGGCAGTCGCCATCCTGGTCTTTGTGGCCTCCTGGAATGAGTTCATCCTGGCGTTCATCCTGACGTCGGCGGAGGCGCGCACCGTCCCCGTGCTGGTGGCTTCCCTGGCCGGGACGATGGCCTTCGACTGGCCGCTTATGAGCGCGGTCTCCGCGGGCGCCGTGGTGCCGGCGTTCCTGCTCGTCTTCATCGTGCAACGGCACATCACCCGGGGGCTCACTTTGGGAGCCATCCAGTGAAACGGCTGCTGGATAAGGTCGCCTACGTCACAGGGGCTGGCGGCGGCATCGGCCGCGCGCTGGCCCTGGCGTTCGCCGCGGAGGGCGCGCGCGTGGCCGTGGTGGACCTGCGGGGTGAGGGCGCCCGGGCGGCAGCCGCGGAGATCGAGACGGCCGGGGGTGTAGCCGTGCCGCTCGTGGTGGACGTGACCGATGCCGGCGGCGTGCGCGACTCCCTCGCCCAGATGAACGCGACCCTGGGCCCCGTCGACGTTCTGGTGAACAACGCCGGGGTCACGGACATCGAGCACCGCCCGGTGGCCGACCTTCCCCTGACGGTCTGGGAGCGGGTCCTGCGCGTCAACGTGACCGGGGCGTTCCTCTGCGCCCAGGCGGTCATCCCGACGATGCGGGAGCGCCGGCGCGGCAACATCATCAACGTGACCTCGCTGCTGGGCCACTGGCGGATGGCGCATGCGGGCGACGCCCCTTACTGCGCGTCGAAGGCCGCCCTGGAGGCGCTGACGGATGTGTTGGCCAAAGAACTGCGACCGGATCTGATCAATGTCAACAGCCTGTGTCCCTATACGAAGCTGGACACGGGATTCTTCGCCCACCTGCCGCCGGACGAGCGCCGCGAGTTCGACGATCCATCGGTCCTGGCCGAACCGGCCGTCTTCCTTGCCGCGCTGGAACCTGGGACGCTGACGAGCCTCTCCCTGTCAGACCTCTGGTGGCGGATGAATCCGGCCTACCGCGACCACCTGATCACCGAACACACTGTGTTGGCGCGCCGGGGAACGCCTGATCGGAGGGCAGAGGCGTGATCTCCCGCTTCCTGGATGCCGCGACGGCCACCTGGGAGGAGGCGCAGGCCTACCTGGCCCGGTATCCCGCCGCCATCCTTCCGCTGGGCGCCACCGAGCAGCACGGGCCGCACCTGCCGCAAAACACGGATACGATCCTGGCCGGGAAGATCTGCCGGCGGGTGGCCGAGCGGAGCATCGGCTACCTGCTGCCGCCGCTACCCATCACGTACTCCTGGGTCTGGCGCAACTTCCCCGGCACGCCCTGGCTGCGGACGGAGACGTTCGTCGATCTGGTGAAGGACATCGTGCGCAGCCTGGAGCGGAGCGGAGTGCGAGCGATGTTGATCCTCACGGGGCACGGCGCCAACCAGGCGCCCCTGAAATACGCCGTCCGGGAACTGGCCGACGAATCGAAGGTTGCCATTCTGCACGGCGCCCCCTACGGCCTGGCGGATGTCGCCCGAGACATGGAGAGCCGCTTCTGGCTCGGGGCCTGCGAGCTCCACGCCGAAGAACTGGAAACCTCGCTCATGCTGGCCGTCCAGCCCGATCTGGTCCGCATGGACCGGGCCTTGAGCGACTATCCGCCGGTCCCCGCCGACTACGGTCGCACGGTCACCAGCATGGGCGACCTCGCGCGCACCGGGGTATTCGGAGACGCCACGCGGGCGACCGCCGAGAAGGGGGCGCGCTGGCTAGAGCAGATCGTGGCCGGCCAGACGCGCCTCTGGGAGGAGTTCCTCGTCCGGCACGGGATTGTCGACGAATGACTGCGGGCTCGATGGAGCGTGGGGGGCGGAAAGCGACGCGGGTGCGGGAGGACTTGCTGGCCGATGGTCTGCTGGCGATCCTCCGGGGCTTCGACCGCGGCGGCGTGGCCGCATTCGTGGAGGGCCTGCTGCCAGCGGGCATCCGGTTCATCGAGATCACGATGGAGGCCGGCGCCTTCGACACGCTGCGCTGGCTCAGCCAGACGTACGGCGATCGGGTGCGGGCGGGCGCCGGCACAATTCTCACCGTCGATCAGGCCCACATGGCCGTGGACGCAGGGGCAGAATACCTTGTCTCTCCCGGGCTGTTCCTCGACGTGGCCGAAGCCGCGCACGCCACCGACGTCCTCTACCTGCCCGGCGTGACGACCCCCACGGAGGTCGGGCTGGCGCTGCGTGCCGGTCTCGATCTCGTGAAGCTCTTTCCCGCAGGCGTCCTCGGCCCTGACTACCTCCGGGCGCTCCGCGGCCCCTATCCGCAACTGAAAGCCATTGCGGTCGGCAACATGTCGTTCGACCGAATGGAACCGCTGTTGCGAGCGGGGGCAGTGGGCATCGCCCTGGGAGGCTCCGTCTTCGGCCGGGATGAAACAGGGATCCCCTCGCGTGCGCAGATCGAGGAAGCCGGGCGCCGCGCGAGAGCCCTCATCCAGATGGTCCGCAGTCCGCAGGGGGTCTGACGGGCCCCCGCTCGCCCGGCGCCTGGGTGAAGCCCGCCGGACGACCACGCCTCGCGGCCGCCGGCAGGGCCCTCGAGCTAGGAGTAGATGTTTAGCGGGTGGCGCTGCAGTGCCCGACCGAGCCGCTTCTGCAGCTGGTCGAACATCTCGATGTCGTGCTGGCCGACGAACGTGATCGCCGTTCCCCGCCGCCCGGCGCGCGCGGTGCGGCCGACGCGGTGGATGTAGGTCTCCATGCCCTCCGGCATGTCGAAGTTAATGACGTGCGAGACCTCCGGCAGATCCAGCCCGCGCGACGCCACGTTGGTGGTGATCAGCAGCGGCGTGCGCTTCTGCTCGAAGGCGCGCAGTGCCTGCAGGCGCGCCTCCTGGCGCATCCCGCCGTGCAGCACGCCCACCGTCCGTTCCCGCCCGAGCGCGCGCGCCAGCCGGTCCACGTGGTGCTTGGTGCGCCGGAAAACCAGCGCGGAGGGGATCGTCTCCTTGACCAGCAGCCGGCGCAGCGCCCGGACCTTGTCTTCCTCCATGACTTCCAGGTAGTACTGCTCAACCGTCTCCACGGTCGGCATGGGCGCGTCGATGCGCACCCAGACCGGCTGCCGCATGTACTTCTCAGCAAGGGCCCGGATCGCCGGCGGTATCGTCGCCGAGAAGAGCGCCGTCTGGCGGGCGGCCGGCGTCTGCTGGAGGATCTTCGAGACGTCCGGCAGGAAGCCCATGTCCAGCATGCGGTCGGCCTCGTCAAGAATAGCGACGCCTACCGTCCGCAGAGACACCGTGCCGCGCTGCAGGTGATCCAGCAGGCGGCCCGGCGTGGCCACCGCGATGTGCTGCGGGTGGCGGCGCAGCGCGGTCCTCTGGCGTTCGATCGGCTGCCCGCCGAAGAGCGCCACCGCGGTGATCCCGCCTTAAAGGATTCATCGGATTCCCTTGAGGCTGACGCTGTGAATCAGGGGAGGGTGGACCACGCCCTCCTCGCTCGGGAAGAGCGCATCCGTCACTTTTGTCCCGAAGAGCAGCAGCGCCTCCCTTAGTGCAGCAGGCCCAACTCCTCTAGCCGAATGCGCATCGCTGCCTGGGAGACTTCGAAGTCTCGGGCCAGCTCGGCCACTGCGCGGCGCAACTCCTCGGCGCGGTCTCGCACACCAGCCGGCCAGTTGGCCTCCCGCTGGAGCCGGGCGAAGCGCGTGCGTACCTCGGCGCCTGGCATCAACAATTCGGCCGCAAAGGCGCGAGCCGTGCTCTCTTCGTGGCGACGGTCGGGTTCCCGCAGCCGTGGGTCGCCTGCGGAGACATCGCTGGCCGCCAGCGCCGAATGGCCGAGGAGGGCGTGGCCCAGTTCTTCCGCCACCACCCAGCGCCGCTCGGCCTCGGAGCGGAACGCGTAGTCGCGGTTCACCAGCAGGGTCACGTCGCCGCCCCGGCGGGCGATGCCGCCGCGCTCCCCGACCGGGCGGCTGACCCACTCCACGGGGTAGCCGAGCAGCCGGGCCGCCGCCTCCACATCCACCGGCGGGGAGAGCGCAAAGGCCGCCAGGACCTCCCTCGCCGCCCTCGTGGCCGCGGGGGCCGCGCCCCGCGCGGGCCGCGCGGCAAAGGCGGGGGCCAGTTCCCGGACCGCCGCCAACTGGTCGCCGCTGACGGCGCGTCCGCCCGTCTCCAACTGCAGGAAGCCGCAGGCGCGGCAGAACCAGGCGATCGGGTCCTCACAGGTCGACCCGAATTCGGGGGTCATCTCATCCGCGCAGACCGGACACGAGCGCATCGCCGAGTCTCAGGTTCCCCGTCGAAATGTGAGATGGAACGCTTCGGCACGCCATCGGCGCAGACCTGCGTGCCTTAGTGGGTGGCCTGCTCTTCTCCGTGCAGCGCCGCCATCGTGTCGATCCCGACGTCCAGGGGATCCACGGCGCGGGTGATCCACCGCTCCCGCGTCATCTCCAGGCTGAGGGCAGAGGGGGCCAGGGGATGCCCCGCGCGGTCGCGCAGCACCTTGACCACGGGGCGCGCCAGGTCGCGCTCGCCGGGGCCGACCACCACGCCCAGATCTCCCGTGTCCAGCTCGACCACGGATCCCACGGGATAGAGGCCGAGCTGGTGTACGAAGACCTTGGCCACGGCGGGGTCGAAGGTCTTCCCCGCCCGGTCCAGGATGAACTTCATCGCCTCGTGCGGCAGCATCGCCCGATGGTAGACGCGCCGGGAGGAGGTGGCCGCGTCGTAGAAGTCGGCCACCTGCACGATGCGGGTCAGGATATGGGGCGCCTTCTTGGCCGTGATCCGTGGGTAGCCGGAGAGGTCGTAGTTGGCGTGGTGCTCGAAGGCCACCACCATGGCCAGGCGGGCCAGTCCGGGCAGGTTCCGCAGGATGTGGGCGCCGTAGAGCGTGTGCCGCTGGACCGTCGCCTGTTCCTCCGGGGTGAGCGTCCCCGCCTTCGCCAGGATGTCCAGCGGGACGCGCATCTTCCCGATGTCGTGCAACAGGGCAGCCAGGCCGAGCGTCGTCATGGCGATGCGGCTGAGCTCGAACTGCCCCCCCGTGAGCAACGAGAGGACGCTGACGTTGACGGAGTGGTGCGCGGTATCCTCATCGTAATTCTTCAACGCCGAGACCCCCAGGAGGGCGACCCTGTCCTGGGCGATGATGTCCATCAGCGAGTTCAGCACCAGGCGCGCCTTGCGCAACTCCAGGGGCACGTCCCGGGAGGCCTGGAAGCTCAGTTCGTCTACCACCTGGAGGGCCGCCCGATAGGCTTCCCGAGGATCCACCTTCAGGTTCAGGTCCTCCCGGGGCGGCCCGGCCGGCCCGACGGTGATGTGGCGCACCCCCAGCTTCTCCAGGGCGCCCGCCGCGCCGCCGCGGCTGCGGACCTCCGCCCCGGGGAGGTTGAGGACTTCCACCAGGCTGCGGAGCTCCGTCAGCTCGAGGGCCGCGTGCAGTTCGATCATGCCGATCTCCCGCTGGCGCATCTCCAGCAGCATCGGGTAGAGTTGCAGGCTCTCCTCCAGGAGGACGGTGTTCTCCACGAAGAAGGCGTCCTCGTCGATCGAGAACCGGAGGGAGGACCGGTTCGCCAGCAGCTGCGTGATGACGGCGTGCGCCTCGCTCATGGTCTCCAGGACCACCGGGTGCTCGGCGCCGAAGAGCGCGGCGGTGCGCCGGGCGCGGGCGATCGCACTCAGGATCTGACCCGGGCGCCGCGCGCGCCCCCGGCCGCCTCTCGCCGAGGAGGTCCAGAGGACGCTGGCGGTCGGCCGCGCGGGGAGTGCCGGGGTGGAGGAGTCACTCATGGCGGGCGCTTCAGGAGGCCTGCGGCGTCGGGGCCCGCTGGCCCTCCCCCGCCTGCCCCTCAATGGCCACGACGGCGCGGCGCGCCAGAGCCCGCAGGTCGCGGCTGCGCCGGCGGAAGACCAGCCGCGCGTGGGCCAGGCGCTTCAGGACCGGCAGCGCTTCCGG
>JACQGZ010000007.1 GCA_016199305.1 Armatimonadota bacterium
GCGAAGACCAGATGCCCGGTCTCGGCAATGGTCAGGGCCGCGCTGATGGTCTCCAGGTCCCGCATCTCGCCCACCAGCACCACGTTGGGGTCCTCGCGCAGCACCGCCCGCAGCGCGTTGGGGAAGGACTGGGTGTCGAAGCCGAGTTCCCGCTGGTTGATGATCGACTTCTTGTGCGTGTGCAGGTATTCGATCGGGTCCTCGATGGTGACGATGTGCACACTGCGCTCGGCGTTGATGTAGTCGATCATGGAGGCCAGCGAGGTGGACTTGCCGTGGCCGGTCGGCCCGGTCACCAGGACCAGGCCGCGGGGCTTGCGCGTGAGCTCGTTGAGGATGGCCGGCAGGTTCAGCGCCTCGACGCTGGGGACGGTCATGGGGATGACGCGCGCGGCGATGCCCACGGCTCCCCGCTGCCGGTAGATGTTGACGCGGAAGCGCCCCAACCCCGGGACCCCATAGGAGAGGTCCAGCTCCCAGAACTTCTCGAACTTCTGCTTCTGAAAGGTGTTCAGCATGCTGTACCCCAGCTGGAAGGTGTCCTCCGGGGTGAGCAGGTCGTAGTGCTCCATCGGCGTGAGCCGCCCCCACACCCGCATCGTCGGCTTGATGCCGGCGGTGAGGTGGAGGTCGGAGCCCTGCGCCTCCACGACCTCGCGAAGCAGATCATCGATGTGCATCCCCCTGGCCTCCCCATGCGGCGGCCGCGGCCGCCGCCCCGTCACTCCTCCACAAACACCACCCGCAGGACCTCCTCCAGCGAGGTGGTCCCGTTCAGCACCTTGGCCAGCCCGTCCTCCTGCAGGGTCCGCATCCCGGCGGCGATCGCCGCCTCCTTGATCTGGCTGCTGTTCGCGTGTTTGACGACCAGACTCTTGATCTCTTCGTCCACCGTCATGATCTCGAAGATGCCGAGGCGCCCCTTGTAGCCGATGGTGCTGCAGAACTCGCACCCGACCGCCCGGTACATGGTCGGCGGCTCGGGTAGGTTGGTCAACCCGACCCGCCGCAGCACATCTTCGGTGGGGGTGTAGGGCTCTCTGCAACGCTGGCAGAGGACGCGCACGAGCCGCTGGGCGATCACGCCGATGAGGGAGGAGGAGACCAGGAAGGGCTCGATCCCCATGTCCACCAGCCGCGTCACCGCCCCGGGGGCGTCGTTGGTGTGCAGGGTGGAGAGGACCAGGTGCCCGGTGAGGGCGGCGTGGTTGGCGATGCGCGCCGTCTCCTCGTCCCGGATCTCTCCGACCATGATGATGTCAGGGTCCTGCCGCAGAAAGGATCGCAGGCCGCTGGCAAAGGTCAGGCCGGCCTTGGGGTTGATCTGGACCTGGGCGATCCCGGGGAGCTGATACTCCACCGGGTCCTCGATCGTGGTGATGTTCACCTCGACGCTGTTCAGCCGGTTGAGGATCGCATAGAGGGTCGTCGTCTTCCCGCTGCCGGTGGGCCCGGTGAGGAGGATGATCCCGTGCGGCCGCGTGATGATCCGCTCGAAGCGCTGGTGGTCCTCGGGCAGGAGGCCCAGTTTCTCGATGCCGACGAAGGCGCCGCTCTTGTCCAGGATGCGCATGACCAGCTTCTCCCCGAAGACGCTGGGGATGGTGGAGACGCGGAAGTCGATGTCGCGGTTATCCACCTCCATTTGGATCCGCCCGTCCTGGGGGATGCGGCGCTCGGCGATGTCCATGCTGGCCATGATCTTGAGACGGGAGATCAGCGCCGCCTGGATGTGTTTGGGCGGCGTCATCACCGAATAGAGCGTCCCGTCCACCCGGTAGCGGATGCGCACCCGCTGCTCCTGGGGCTCCACGTGGATGTCGCTGGCGCCCTGGCGGATCGCCTGGATGATGACCATGTTGGCCAGCCGCACCACCGGCGCGTCGTCCGCCACGGCGCGCAGCTGGTGCTCCGGCATCTCATCAGTGGCGACGCCTTCGTGCTGCTTGATCTCCGCCAGCATCTGGTCCACGGCCACGGGGTACTGGTTGAGGGCGCGCTGGAAGGCGTCCGGCGTGATCACCGCGGGGCGGATCTCCAGGCCGGTGACCCGGCGCAGGTCGTCGAGAGCCACGACGTCGCCGGGATCTTCCATCCCCAGCACCATCGTCCCGTTCTCCACCCGGATGGGGATGACGCGGTGGCGGCGGGCCATGTGCTCGGGGATGCGCAGCAGGGTCCCCTCGTCCAGGACGATGTCGGCCAGGTTGATGAAGTCGATGCCCAGCTGCCGGGCCACGGCCGCGGCGATGCTGTCCGGGGAGGCGAAGCCGAGGCTGAGAATCACCCGCCCCAGCCGCTCCCCCGACTCCTTCTGGTGGGCCAGGGCGCGCGCCAACTGGTTGTCAGTGATGATCCCCTCTTCCACCAGGATCTTGCCGATGGGAATGCGTCGGCGCACCTGCCCCACCCTCCGCGGCTGACCACCTGTGGCCTGCAGACCTTCAGTATACCGTGGCGGCGGCGCAGTGGGGGATGCCGGGGCGGGGGCCTCCGGCGGCGCGGCGGGGACGGCCTCGGAGGCGGGCGCGGCGACGTCCACCGCCACCACCTGCGAGGCGGGCTGGCCGAACCGATCCCGCACCGTCACGTTCAGCTCCGGCATCGCCGCTGCGAGAGCCTCAGGGCGCCCGCCAGAGGAAGACGTTGGGTTCGGGGGTCTCCTCCAGCGTCCCCTCGCTGGCCCGCAGCTCGAAGGTGAGCATGTCGTTCTCGGGGTCGCGGGCCACGATGGTCACCCGGGCGACGCCGCCGGACGGCACCACCGGCGGGTCGACGATCACATGATCGATCACCGGGGGCTCGTCGATCGCCCCCCGGGCGTCGGCGACGGAGACGTTGCCGACGGCATCACGCACGGTCACGCTGAAACTCACGGCTTTGGCCATCGTTCTCCTCCTCTGGATGGTCTCTCACATGCTATCGCGTTCCAGCATCATCACGACCTGGTCCTTGTTCAGCAGCAGCACCGGGGTCTCGTAGAGGAACTGGCCCTCCAGGGTATAGACGCGGGCGTTGGTGATGGGCAGGAAGTCCCGCGACTGGTTCAGACGGTCCGAGATGCGGGACGTGGGGGGCAGCGGCAGCTCCCCTTCGATCCGGTGCAAGATCGTATAGAGGAGGATCGGCTGGTGTTCGAGCTCAATCTTCACCGGCGGGTCCCCCTCCCATCCGCGACGATCGCCACGGGCGGCGCCTCGACCAGACGCTGAATCCCCTTCAGGCTCATCCCCCGGTCGACCATCGCCTTGATCCAGCGGATCCGCTCCACCTCCTCTTCCGAGAAAAGGCGGTGTCCCCCGCCGGTGCGGGCCGGGGTGACGAGGTGGTACTGCTCCTCCCAGGCCCGGATCCGGCGTGGATTCACCCCGGTGAGTTGGGCCACCGTCCGGATGGGGTAGATCGGCGCCTCCTTGTCCACGATCATCGTGCCATCCTCCTCCGCGCCCCGCCTAGCTCTTCGGGGCCACTTCGCGCGTGGGAATGTACCCGCCCTCGCGCAGGTAAGCGTAGATCTCCTGGGTCTTGGCGAACCCGTGAAAGTCGGGCCGGTACTCTTTCTCCAGCTTGTAGTCCACTTCCAGAAACTTGTTCAGCGTGACGAAGAAGGCGTACTGGACGATGTAGGCCGCCGTCTCCGGGGCGTCGCGATTCTTGTCCACGAAGAGGTTGACGATGTCGACGCGGGGCATGGCCGCGGGGTCGGTGCCCTCGCTGCGCGCCCTGGACTCCAGCAGCTGGCTCAGGTCGTAGGAGGCCTTCCAGTCCTTGGCCAGGACCATCGCCACGTCCAGGTCGTACTCCAGGTCGCCGCTGCCCATGGAATGGTGCATCGTCGGCCGGTTGTAGACGCTGAACTCCTCGTCCTCGTCGGCGGGACGCTCGTCCAGCCGGCACCCCTCCTTATCCAGCGGGGAGATGGCGAAGATCGGGCAATTCAGTTCCAGGCTCATCTCCGACAGCGCCGTGGAGATGAAGTCCGTGCGCGCCCGCTGGTCGTCGACGTACTCGTTGAGCGGGATCTTCTGCAGGTAGTCGAAGAAGATGACGATGTCGGAGGTCTCAAACTCCTGCATCAGGTTGTAGGCGTGCACGCGCACCCGGTCCAGGGTGTGCCGCCGCCCCGCCTCCACCAGGTAGAGGAAGGGCGCGTAGCGTCCCATCTCGCCCTGCGCCGCCCGCAGCCGGGGCGCGACCGAGCGGCCGTCCGTGTCCGCGCCGGAGAGGATCCACGTCGGGTTGAGGCCGGTCTGGCGGGCCATCAGCCTCGCCGAGAGCACGCGGCGCGTCTGCTCCCAGGTGTAGTAGAGGACGGGGACGCGGTGATTGGCGGCCACGTAGGTCGCCAGCTCCAGGGCGAAGTTGGTCTTGCCGCGGCGCGGCGCCCCGGCCAGGGCATAGTAGAAGCCCCGGCGCAGCCCGGAGAGGATCTCGTTCAGGCGATCGAAGGGGCGGATGGAGAAACCCAGCTGGGCCGCCGGCTCCACATTCTCCGCGTACTCGATGAGCTCGCCGAACGCCTGGCCGATGGGCGCCTCCCGCTTGCGGATGCGGCGTTTCTGGATCTCCAACAGCCGGCCGACCGCGTCGCTGGAGACCTGCACGATGTCCTGGGGGCGGTCCCCGCCCTTGTGCAGGAACGTCCCCAGATCCTCGTGCACCCGCGTCAGCATCTCCCGGGCCTCCCGGGCCTTGAGGAGGTCGAGGTAGCCGACGACCTGCCCGGCGCCCGGCGGCGTGCGCTGGGTCACCGCCGCCAGGTAGCGCACCATCTCCGGTGAGAGCAGGCCGTGGTCGTCCAGGTAAGCGCGCACCGCGACGTCGTCCACCGCCGTGCCGCGGCCGTAGAGGTCGAAGAGGCACTTCACCAGCCGTCGGGCCGCCGGCGTCGCCACCAGCTCGGCGTGGAAGCCCTCGTTCAGGGCGATGGTGAAGACCTGCCGGTCGCGGAAGAACCCGCTCAGGAGCGACGTCTCGATGTCGTGGTAGTCCATCAACCCATCCCATCCCGCGCGCGGCTGGGTCGCGCTGAGTTCTGCCGCGGTTCGCTCGACATCACGGTGGGGTTCGGTCTGCCCCGGCGCTGGCGTGCCCGGCCAGCCCCCTCGCCGGTCTGATCACCACGCCCGGCACCAACCTGTGGGAAAGTGGACCGAATCCTCTCACGAAGCCACACGGGATATGCCCCAGGCGGGCGGCCTCTAGTCCGATTCGCGTCGCCCCCGCCCGGCCTATCGGGCGGCGGGGCCCGCGGTTGCGGGGGTGGCGTGACGCCGTCTGTTTTCGCCGCCTTCCGGGCACACATTTCTCTGTGGAGCCCGATCAGCAGGCCCCCCTCAGCCTCCCCGCGATCGATGGTCTCAGCGTGGCGGAGTACAAAGCCCAGATCGGCCTGGCGGCCGCCGACCGGACCCTGGAAGATGCGCTGCGCTACTACGAGGCGCGGGCGCTGGCCCAGCGCGGTCCCATCGACGCGGCCGTCGTCGCCCACAAGCGCCTCCTCGAGCAGCTGCCCGAAGAGCCCTGGATCTACGAGGACTTGGCCAGCCTCTATGGGCTGCGCGGATCGACCCAGGAGGCCGTCGTCGTCCTGCTGACCCTGGCCGACGTCTACCTCCGCCTGGGCCGCACCGACGCGATGCTGCGGGTCTACCAGCAGGCCGCCGCGCTGGCCCCGGGGGATCCCGAGATCCAGGCCCGCCTGGCCTCCCCGCCCCGCGCCACGGCGTCGCCGGCTGCTGCAGCGGCCAGGGCGCCCGTGGCCGAGCCACGCCCGGCGGAACCGCCGCGGAGCGAGCCTGCCGAGGGCAAGGCGGGGAAGCGCGGCGCGCGCCTCGCCCCGCGCAAGGCCGAGTCGCTGGGGCAGGTGCTGCAGCAGCTGGGCTTTGTCTCCCCCGAGCAACTAACGCAGGCCCTGGAGATTCAGAGCCGCACCGGGGAGCGGCTGGGGCAGATCCTGATCGACCTCAAGGCCATCACCGAGGTGCAGCTGGCCCAGGCGATGGGGAAGCAGTGGGGCTACCGCTACGTCGACCTGAGCGAGGCCCGCATCGACCCCGACGCCGTCAAACTGGTGCCCCACTCCCTGGCCCTGCGCCTGCGGGTCATGCCCATCACCTGGGAGCACGGCCGGCTGGTGCTGGCGATGACCGATCCGCTCAACGTCATTGCCGTCGACGACGTCCGCCTGATCACCGGGCAGGAGGTCGAGCCGGCGATCACCACCGAGGACGAACTGATGATGGCGATCAACCACCACTACCAGGTGGAGACCACCATGGAGGCGCCCTCCCGCGAGGTGATGGAGGACCTCGCCGCGGAGGTCAGCGAGGACGAGGTCTCGGTCGAGCAGCTGAAGGCCCTGGTCGAGGATGCACCGGTGGTGCGGCTGCTGAACATGATCATCGACGAGGCGGTGCGCGAGGGCGCCAGCGACATCCACCTGGAGCCCCACCGCACCGGGGTCCTCGTTCGCTACCGCATCGACGGCGTGCTGCACGACGTGATGAAGCCGGCGCGCAACCTGCGCGCCCCGCTGATCTCCCGGGCCAAGATCAGGGCCGAGCTGGACATCGCCGAGCGCCGCCGACCGCAGGACGGCCGCATCCACCTGCGCAGCAACGGCCGCGCCCTCGACCTGCGCGTGTCCACC